>DATMAB010000006.1 GCA_035573675.1 Terriglobales bacterium | reverse complement strand
GTTCGAGGCGCGGCGGAAGATCGCGGCCTGGCGGAAGGAGTACAACGAGCAACGGCCGCACAGCAGTCTCGGGTATCGCACCCCGAGGGAGTTTGCTACATGGATGGGGACGGCTGCGGACGGCGAAAAGCTGCCGTCCTCCGCCGCCAAAACCGAAACCCAGGAGACTATGAAAGTCGTATGATCCGGTGTGCGGAAACAGGGGGCAGGTCAGTACGATGCCGCCTCGAACCGGACGCGCTTCACCGATCCCGAGGGCGGCCAGACCGACTACGTCTATGACGTCCTGAACCGTCTGACCAGCCTGACCAACTTCCAGGCGCAGACCTTCACCTTCGGCTACGACGCCCTCGGCCGCCGCACGCAACTCACCCGGCCGAACGGCGTGAACACGGACTACAGCTATGACAACCTCTCGCGGCTGCTGTCAGTGCTGCACAAGTTGGGCGCCAACGTGATTGACGGGGCCACCTACACGGTCGACCCTGCTGGCAATCGCACATCGAAACTTAACCACCTGAACGGGGTCACCGAGAGCTACACGTACGATGCCATTTATCAGCTCACCCAGGTGGTGCAGAACGGGACGACCACGAGCGAAGCCTACACATACGACAAAGTCGGCAACCGCCTCTCGACGCTCACCGACTCGAACTGGATCTACAACAACTCGAACCAGCTCACGTCAAGGCCGGGAGTCACGTACACCTACGACAACAACGGCAATACGCTCACCAAAACCGACGCCTCGGGCACAACCCAGTACGCCTGGGATTACGAGAACCGGCTGACGAGCGTAACGCTGCCCGGCGTTGGCGTGGTCAGCTTCAAGTACGATCCCTTCGGGCGAAGGATTCAGAAGGTGTCAGCTAGCGATACGACAGCCTACGTCCATGACAGCGCGGATATCGCTGAAGAACTGGATGCAACGGCAACCGCTATTCGTCGATATACCACAGGACTCGGGATTGATGAGCCGCTGGCCATGCTGAGGAGCGGAGCCACAAGTTACTACTTGACGGACGGCCTGGGATCAGTCACCTCCCTCATCGACCCGAATGGCAGTGCTAGTGCCGTGTACACCTACCAGTCCTTTGGCGAACTCACGTCACCAGAGGGCAGTCTGGCAAATCCTTTTCGCTATACCGGCCGTGAATTCGACGTCGACACAAACCTGCATTATTACCGCGCAAGGTACTACAATTCCCTGATTGCCCGGTTCCTTACTGAGGATCCCATAGGGTTCAATGGCGGAATCAATTTCTATGCCTACGTCTTGAACGCACCCACGATGTTCACGGATCCGGACGGACTGCGCACCCAAGTGTGCTGTCGGCTCCTGAGGGGTTCCGTTGGAAAGCTTACGGGTAAGAATCATTGCTACATTCGAGTGACCAATAGCCGCGGATCGCACACCTATGGCCTCCACCGAGAGCATGCGGATGATTCACCGCTTCCCAATGGCGCACGCCCTTTGGTCGACGACCCGACTGACGTTGGCGGAACATGTTCCGACGTTCGAGATGCGACGCCATGTAAGGAAAGAATGCTCATCCAACAGGCCTTGAGCGACCTGCAATGCCCCTCCTGTGGAGCCAACTATTGGGCAGCCTCTACAAACAGCAACTTTTGGGTTGCTAACGCCCTGCGAAATGCGAACATGACGCCCCCAGTTTTCCCGGGGTCGGCAAATGCGCCGGGATACAGTTTCGTGCCTCCCAGCGGGCCTACAGGTGGTGGTCACCGTTAAGCTCTCGTAGAGAGGATAGTCATGATTGGTGCGACTACATCCAATAAGCATCTGTTACTGGCCGCTGCCACCACGGCTGCGCTGACGTCGCTTGCCGTATCACATTTTCAGCTTGGGCGACCGACTCTCTTCTACGTCGTAATCTGGCTGTGGTCGTGGACTATTGTGCAACAGGTTCTTGGAAATGCCGACTCGGCCTACTTGCTTGTGTCAGTGCTCACTGCTGCCTTTCATGCGGCGTTCCTGGCCGCAATCAGCTTCGTCGTTTTCAGGCTGGGTTCAAGGCGATGGTCGAGCCGGGTAACACGTCTGGTCCTTCTCGGGACAACCTTAGCTTTCATTTGTCTTCTGGTCTTTCTCGGACCGGCCGGAGAGACACCCTGATCCTTTGAGTTCAGGTCGTCTCCCCGTATGCTTATGACGACGCCGACGGCTGACCTCCGTGACCGACGCCCAAACCCCGAGCCCAGGTGTGACCAGCTACGCCTACGACACCGAGAGCAACCTGCTCTCGATCACCGACGCCTTGGGCCGCGCCACCAGCTTCACCTACACTTACGACAACGCCAGCCGGTGTTTTTGGTACTCCACAAGCTCGGTGCAACCGCCATCGACGAGGCCACGTACCGCTCGACGCAGCCGCAAACCGGACTTCGAAACTCAATTACCTGAACGGTTCTGGGGAAGACCAATGGGAAGGGCTCAAACATCTAGAGCCAAGACGCCTAAGAACCGGAGGCCCAATTAGATGAACATTTCGCACCTTCGTCGTCAGGCAGAATCAGGCAATGTCGTGGCTCAATCCGTACTGGGAATCTGTTACCTGGATGGCATCGAGGTGGAGGCCGATTATGCCGAGGCATATCGACTGCTAAGGGCCGCTGCTGAACAGGGTGCCTCTCGCGCCATGACGGGGCTGGCTCGGATGTATGTTCGTGGCCTAGGGATTCCAAGAGATATGAACGAGGCCATTCGGCTCTATGACGCAGCAGCCAAGGCGGGAGAATTTCTGGCACAGGTAGAACTCGCTCGCATCTACTCACGGGGATTGGGAGTAACCGCGAATCCTGCGATGGCGTTGCAGTGGTATTCGGCCGCCGCAGCCCAAGATCGCACGGTGCCGGACTGCGAGGAACTCCAAGAAGCCAAGGCCTACATTGCGAGCTCGAGGTGACTAAAGCGATTTTGGTCTTTTCGCGAAACGTGAAACGCGAAACGCGAAACTAGCTTTCACGCTTGTCGCAGCCGTCCCTGCCGTCGTGCGCTGGTGAACGCCGCTTCCAGCGCGAACCAGCCCAGCGGTAGCAGGACCGCCTGCCAGAGTAGCAGATTGGTCCACACTTCCAGCAACGACGCCGGAGGCGCACCGCTGTAGCACAGGCGCACGGCATCGACCAGGAAGCGGAACGGCGAGAGCAGCGACGCGTCGCGCAAACCCTCCGGCAGTGTTGCCAGCGGGAAGAGCGCGCCGCTGAGCACGACGGCTGCGCCCAGCAGCATCATGGCCGCGGCCAGCACGCGGCGGCCGGCCACGGCTGCCGCGGCGCACAGCAGCCCGAGCGGCGGCACCATGGCGAAGCCCAGCGCCACGCTGAGCACCGTGGCCAGGATCTCCCATCCCATGGGCACGACGCCGGCCAGCGCCATCCAGCAGTAGGCGAACACGGCGCGCAGCAGCATGCCGGCCGCGGGATACGCACCCAGCCCCAGCACGATGCCGGCCGTGGGTGCGGGCGTCACCACGTAAGCCTCAAGGTCGCCCGTCGAACGGGCACGTGCCACCGCAAACGCGGTTGCGGCGGCAGCGCCCGCGGTCGCCAACACCAGCACCAGGGCGGGAGCGGCGTACGCGAAGTAGCTGGCCATGCCGGCCACCGGCCGCTGCCACAATGCGGAGAGCTGCCAGAGAGCGCCCACGAACAGCGCCGCCTCGAGCATGTAGCGCGTCAGGGCATAGAAGGGTGAGGGACGCGCGTGGGATTCGCGTCGTGAAAAAGCTTGCGCCACGTCGAGCATCCGCGGCACGGAAGCTTACCTTCCCACCGCCGTGTGCACGGCGATGGTCGGCTTGCGCGGAGGCGTGGCGTGCAGCAGGCGGCCCTGGTCCAGCAGCAGCGAGCGGTCGCAGAGGTTGCGGATCTCCTCCGGATTGTGCGAGACCAGCAGCACCGCCGCGCCGCTGGAGTGCGCGGTCTGGCGGATGAGGTCGGCGATGCGCCCGGCGAACTCGGCGTCCACGCTGCGGGTGGGCTCGTCGAGCAGCAGCACGCGCGGATCGTTGAGGAAGGCCCGCGCCAGCGACATCCTGCGCCGCTGCCCGCTGCCCAGCGACGCGTAGATGTCGTCGGCCCGCTCGGCCAGGCCGACCGCATCGAGCGCGTAGTAGATGTCCGGCGGACCGATGTAGCGGCCGGTGAGCGTGGCGAAAAACTTCAGGTTCTCGCGCAGCGTGGCCCGCGGCTCGAAGCCCGCATCCAGCGGCAACACGACGCCGATCTTCCGCCGCACCGCCGCGGCGTGCTCCACCACGTCCAGCCCGCACACGGAGACCTCGCCGGAGTCGGGCAGGTCGAGCGTGGCCAGCACCCGCAGCAGCGTGGACTTGCCGCTGCCGTTCTTGCCGACCAGACCCACGATCTCGCCCGGCTCAATGGTGAGCGAGACCTGCCGCAGTGCCTCGACGCGCTCCGCCGAGCGCCGCGCCGCCAGCCAGGTGCCGGGAACAGGACGCTCCGCCGCAGGATACGACTTCGAGAGTTCTTTGACTTCGATGGCAGGCATGGCTGGCACGCGAACGACCTCGGCTCCTCACCGCGGGGGAAGCGGCATCTGTTTAGATGCCGGAGGAGGACACAAAGTCTAGCACGGTCGCGCTGCGCAGGCATCCCCGGCGTGACGAAGCGCCGCGCCTACTTCGCGACCTTGCCCGGCCCCCACAGCGCGCGCCCGGGAAGCGCGCCCGTGTGGTCGCCGTCCTTGATGACCTGCACGCCGTTGACGAAGACCTGCCGCACGCCCACCGCGTACTGGTGCGGCTTCTCATAGGTGGCGCGATCGGCGATGGTCTGCGGGTCAAACACCACCACGTCGGCGAACATGCCCGGCTGCAGGAAGCCGCGCCGGTCGAGCCCGAGATTCGTGGCCGGCAGCCCGCTCAGCCGGTGCACGGCTTCTTCCAGCGGGATGAGCTTTTCTTCGCGCACGTACTTGCCCAGCAGGCGCGCGAAGTTCCCGTAGGCGCGGGGATGCGGGTTGGACTTCAGGAACACGCCTTCGGGCGCAATGGAGGCTTCATCGGAACCGAACGACACCCACGGCAACCGGATCTGCTTGCGGACGTTGTCTTCCGACATGAGGAAGTACACCGTGTCCACGCGCGACTGGTCCTCGACCACCAGGTCCATCATGACTTCCACCGGATCCTTGCCGCGCATCTTGGCCACTTCCGCCAGCGACTTGCCGGTGAGCGGCTTCAGCTTGTCGTTCTTGAAGCCCACCAGCAGGATGCGCTCCGGCGAGCCTGCGGCGAGATACAGGTTCTCCCACTGGTCGCTCGGGGTGCGGATCTCGTCTGCGATCCTCTTGCGCAGCTCGGGGTCCTGCAGGCGCTTGAACCAGGCCTCGTGGCCGCCGGACTGGGACCAGGGCGGCATGGCTGCGTTCAGGCCGGTGGCGCCCGCGGTGTAGGTGTACATGTCGGCGGTGATCTTCAGGCCCTCGGCGCGGGCGCGCTCCACCAGGGCGATGACCTGGTCCATCTTCGGCCAGTTCTTCTCGCCGCCGGCTTTCAGGTGATAGATCTCGGCGGGCAGTCCGGCTTCGCGGCTGATGCGGATCAGCTCTTCCACCGCCTCGATCAGCCGGTTGCCTTCGCTGCGCATGTGCGAGATGTACTTGCCTTTGTATTGCGCAGCCACCCTGCACAGCTCGATCAGCTCTTCGGTGGAGGCGTAGAACGCGGGTGCGTAGATGAGCGACGAGCCGATGCCCAGTGCGCCGTCTTCCATCTCCCGCCGCACCAGCGCGCGCATCTGCTCGAGCTGCTGGGGCGTGGGCTTTTTGTCCTCCAGGCCGATGACGTATTCGCGAATGGTCGTGGCGCCCACGTAGGAAGCGACGTTTTGCGCCACGCCTTTCTTCTCCAGGTAGCGCAGGTACTCGCCCAGCGTGGTCCAGGCGATGTCGTACTTCAGGTCGCCCTGCTCGGCTGTGCGGCGGCGCTTCATCTCATCGGTCAGCGGGCCCATGGACCAGCCTTCGCCGAAGATCTGCGTGGTCACGCCCTGGCGCAGCTCGCCCTGCGAACGTCCGTCGATGATCAGCGATTCGGTCGACCAGGAGAGCATATTGATGAAGCCGGGAGCGACCGCCATGCCCGTGGCATCGACGACCGTCGCGGCCTTCGCGCCGCTCAGGTCGCCGACCGCGGCGATCTGGTCGCCGCGGATCCCCACATCAGCGCGCTGCGGCTTGCCGCCGCTACCGTCGTACACCGTGCCGCCGCGAATGATGACGTCGAAGCTTTCCTGTTGCGCGCTGGTGCTGGCTGCCAGTCCCGTGAGCGCCAGTGCGACCACTCCTGCGAGGTAACGAATCCGCATTCCGTCCTCCGCGAAAGACGCACCCTACGCTCCCGGCCGCAGAGTGTCAAACGAATGAGCCGCCACAGAAACGATGACCGGAGCGGAGTTAGAATGCGTCCGTGTGCGGACAACCGCGTGCGCCCCGCGCGCTTCGAACCTAGTAGGGTCCGCTGATCCCGCGGGACCCGCGCGTTCGCACCCCATCGGTCCGCAGAAGGAAGGCAACTTGCGCAAGGTGCTCATCGGAATCGTCGTGGTGATGGCACTGGTGGCCATCGCGGCCCTGGCGCTGCCTTCGCTGGTGGACGTGAATTCCTACCGCTCCACCATCCAGGCGCAACTGGAGCAGCGGCTGGGACGCCAGGTCACGCTCGGTCCCATGCACCTGCGTGTGATCCCGCTGGCTTTCCGCGCTTCCGGCGTGGCTATCGCCGACGACCCGGCGTTCGGCGCCGGGAAGGTCTTTGCGCAGGCCGATGAGGTCTACGTGCGCGTACGAGTGTGGCCCCTGTTGCGCGGCCAGGTGGAGATCGACGCGCTGGACCTGGCCCGCCCAAAGGTGGAACTCATCCGTGCCGCCGATGGGCGCTGGAACTTTGAGAGCCTGGGCCGAAAGACTGGCGCGCAGCCGGCGGCACGGCAAGCCTTCTCGCTCAGCACGCTGCGCATCGTGGATGGACAGCTCGCGGTCACCGACCCGCGCCGGCAGCCGCTGCGCGCGGTCTACGACCACATCGACCTCACGCTCGAAGATTACGCACCCGGACAGCCGTTCTTCCTTGAAGCCGCGGTGCATCTGCCCGGCGAAGGCGCGCAGAAGCTGGCGCTTTCCGGGCGCGCCGGCCCGCTGCCCGACGGCGACTGGATGACGACGCCCTTCGAAGGCAAGCTGAATTTGGATCACGTCAACCTTGCCTCGCTCGGACAATTCCTCGCCTCCGACGCGTTCGCAACCGTGAGCGGCGTCGCCAGCGGCGAGATGGGCATCATGAGCCGGAGTGGGAAGCTGGCATCCTCCGGGTCGGTGCGCCTGGACCATCCACGCATCCGTGGCGCGGATGTCGGATTCCCCATCGCGGCAGACTACAGCCTTACCCGTGATGCAGGCCTGCTGCGTATCGAGCGCGGCGACCTGAAGCTCGGCGCGACGCCGCTGAAGGTGACCGGCACCGTCAATACCTCTGCCACTCCTGCACAGCTCGACCTGCGCCTGGTCTCCGGTGACGTCTCCATCGAAGAGGCGGCGCGGCTGGCGGCGGCGTTCGGGATGGCGTTCAGCCCGGGCACGAACGTTTCTGGACGCATGGCCGCCGATCTCCAGGCGCGCGGTCCGGTCTCCGAGCTTGGGTTTACTGGAAGCATCAAGGCGCGTGATGTCGCCATCAGCGGCGCGGGTCTGCCGCAGCCGGTGAAGGTGCCGGCCATCACCGTGGACCTGG
The DNA here is from genome assembly GCA_035573675.1 of Terriglobales bacterium. Lineage (NCBI taxonomy): Bacteria > Pseudomonadati > Acidobacteriota > Terriglobia > Terriglobales > Terriglobales bacterium. Next base: position 143,384 of record DATMAB010000006.1, on the reverse strand, counting down.
CGCCCGCGGCCATCCGGGCCACCGAGTTCACCGCTTCGACCGGTGGGACCAGCGTAACCGCGGCATTCACCCTTACCGGCTACAGTTCGCCCGCGCCGCGTTTGGAAGCGAGCGTGCGCGCTCGCGGAGCGGAACTCGGTGAGGCCTTGTCCATCGCCCGCGCCTGGGGCATCTCCGCCGCCGAAGGCATGAGCGGTTCGGGGGCGCTCGATCTGGACGTGCGGTTGGTGGGCGCGCTGAAGAACGCCGCCGCGCGCAGTTATTCCGGGACGGGCCTGCTGGAACGGGCCACGTTGCGCCTGCCGGCGCTGGCCAGGCCGCTGGGCATCGGCCGTGCCCGCCTGCGCTTCACGGAGAACTCCGTCGTGGTGGAAGAGCTGGCCGCGACCGTGGGCCAGACGCGCGCCAGCGGAACCTTGGTGGTGCGCGGATTCGATGCGCCGCGTGCCGAATTCACCCTGGCGGCCGACCGCATGGATCTGGCCGAGTGGGCGCAGCTCTTCTCCGGCAGTGGGCCGCCTGCCTCCGCCCGTGACTGGCGCCTGGTGCCGCCAGCGTATGCGGCCACGGCCACGCCCAGCTTCTTTTCACGGATGGTGGGCTCCGGGACGCTCACGGTCGGCACCGTCGTCTACGACCAGCTCACGCTGACCAACGTGCGCGGCAACGTCACCTTGGATCGCGGCCTGATCCGCATGGCGCCGCTCAACGGCGAGGCGTACGGCGGGCGCGCCTCCGGGACGCTCGTGACGGACACGCGCACCACGCCGGTGACCTTCCAGCTCCAGCACAAGCTGGAACGCGTGGATGCGAACAAGCTGCTCTCCTCGGTTTCGTCGGTGAAGGAGAAGATATTCGGCCTCCTGGCCACGAACGGCAACGCGTCGTTCGCCGGCTCGGGCCAGATGGCGCGCTCGCTGGACGGCAGCGTGGTCCTCGACTTGCGTGACGGCAAGATCGCCAACATGGACCTGGTCTACGAGGTGGCCAACGCCGCCAAGTTCCTGGGCTTCAAGCGGACGCCGCGGCCGTACACCGAAGTCAGCAGCCTCACCGGGCAAGTGGATCTGCAGAACGGCGTCGCCCGTACCGAGAACCTGAAGGCCGTCATCAGCGAAGGGACGTTGGCCGCCACCGGCAGCGCCAGTCTGGTGGACCAGTCGCTGAATTTGCGGGTGACGGCGGTGCTGACGCCGGAGTTCAGCAAGGAAGTCGGCGGGACCTCGGTGGGCGGCTACCTGACCACCGCGCTGGCCAACAAAAAGGGCGAACTGGTCGTCCCGCTCATCGTGACCGGCACGTTTGAGAAGCCCCGCTTCGCGCCGGATGTGGAGAAGATCGCGCGCATGAAGCTGGAGAACCTGGTGCCCAGCCTTTCCGATCCGGGCGGGCTGACGCAGGGCATCCTGGGAGCGATTCTCGGCAAGAAGGAGAAGGGCGAGGCGCAGCCGCAGGGAGAGCCGGAACAGACCGAAGCCAAGAAGGAACCCGCACAGCAGCCCGCCAATCCGCTCGAAGACCTGCTGGGCAACATTCTCGGCCAGCAGAAGAAGAAAGAGCAGAAACCGGCTCAACCGCCGCCGCAGCAACCTGCCCGGCAGGAAGAAGAGCCGCCCGAACAGCCGAAGTAGAGCGGTTTGCGGGCGGGAGACACGTCCGCTCTGGCGGACGAACGAAGAACTCTGATTACGAGCCGGTGTCTTCCAGCAGGCCCTGTTCCAGTTTTTCCTGGCAGTTGATGCAGAAGCGGGTCCAGGGCACGGCTTCGAGGCGCTTGGGATTGACCTCTTTGCCGCAGTTCACGCAGTTGCCGAACTCGCCCTCGCGGATGCGCGCCAGCGCGGACTCGACCTCGTGCAGGAGCTGGCGCTCGTTGTTGCTTTGGCTGAAGAGGAACTCCTTGGTGTAGGAACTGGCCGCCTTGTCGGCGATGTCCTGGGCGGTCTCCACGTCCGCGGAGCGGCCGGCGAGCTCGGTGTTGGAGACCACGCGCCGCAGCTCTTGCTGCCGGGCCTCCAGCTTCTTGCGGAATTGCTCGAGTCTCTTCTTTTCCATGGCCGTTCCCTCAGGAGCCGTTCCTGTGGAGCGATTAAACGTATGATGATAAGGGCCGCTCGGAAGATGCGTCAACTGCCGTCGGGGTACGCATTCGACCAGGTGTCAGCCGCGGATAGATGACCTCGCCGGCTCGCAGCGTGTACGCCACCGCGCAACTTTCTTGGGAGCAAGCGGAATCGAATGCTAGCTGCTGCCGTTTCCCGCCGTGCGCAGCTTGCCCGGCATGAAGTGGTACGGCGGCCAGGGGCCGGAGATGGCCAGCTCGCAGTTCTTGAGCTGGCGAGTGGCTTGCCCGTAGCGGCTCTGATATTTCTCCACGGATTTGTGGTCGATGAGGTGGGCGATGTCGATCAGCAGTCCGCCGGAATCCACCTTGCGGCAGCAGACTTCCTCCTCCAGGGGCGAGAACAGCTTGTGGACCTGGACGGAGAGCGCGCGGGCCTTGGTCTGGCGCTCGCGCTGGCGCGCCGCCTTCTCGCGCAGCTTCCGCAGGTATTCGCCACCCGCCTGCGCGGGCAGAACCACGTCGTCGGCGGCGGCCACGACCGAGCCGTCCTTGATGAGCACCTTGATGTGCATCTCCGCCTTGCCCCGCAGCTTGGAGACGCTGGCCAGGAATGCCTTGCGGTTGGCGCGCACGGCGCGACGCAGGGCTTCGTCGGTGTCGAATACGGTGCCGAAGCGGAAGGGAAGGACGGTGGTGTTGCGGAAGCACTCGCTCACCACCCGGGCGTGGTCGAGGATGGCCTTCTGGTCGAGCGTGCCGGTGCGCGTGTATTCGCTGACAATCACGGCGAACTCGCCGCTCGGGTAGCCGTAGACTTTCGCCCCCTGGATGCCGGTCATGCCTTCGATGAGAAACGGACGCCGCGCTCGGGAATCACCTTGAAAGGCCTGTTGCTCCGTAATGCAGTACGCGTACCACGGCATGGTCCGTCCCTCCGAGTCTGTTCGCTGCGGCTGGGCCGCAGCGGGTTTTGTTCAACTGCAGGCGACGACTTGTTCTGTGGAAGTGACTGCTCAGTACCTGGGCGATTCCCGGGGAGCACGGCCGCTTCCCAGCGGTCCATGTCCAACTTTGCTATGTTACTTCTTTCGTAACGGGAACCGCAACTGTTCCCTGCGATTTCTGGTTCGGCTACTTGCGCTTTTTCTTCTTCTTTCCCTTTTCAGCGGCCGCCCGCGCTTCCAGCGCCCTCAACATGGTGCGCTGGATCTCGTCGAGCGGAGCCGGCTTCCCGGTCCAGATCTCGAACTGGCGCGCCGCCTGGTGGATGAGCATTTCCCATCCCAGAATGACCTGCGCGCCCCGGGCCCGGGCCTGCTTCACCAGCCGCGTTTCAGCGGGCACGTAGACCATTTCGAACACTACGCGGGCGTTGACTTCATTGTCCTTCAGAGGCGACTGGCGCCCGCTGCCCATGCCCACCGGGGTGGCGTTCACAATGGCATCGAACTGCATCTTCTTCAGCTCGGAGCGACGCAGATACCTGGCGCGCGCCTGCTTGGCCAGCCGCTTGCCGGCAGTCGGCGTGCGGTTGAGCACGTACACCTCGGCATGCCGCTCTTTCAGCCCAAAGACAGCGGCCCGCGCTGCGCCGCCGGCGCCCAGCACCAGAACCTTCGCGCCGCCGATCGGCAGGCGCTGCTCCAGCGGCCGGATCACACCCGCCACGTCGGTGTTGAACCCGTAGAGCTTGCCGTCCTGCGCCCGGATGACCGTGTTGCACGCCCCGATCTTGGCGGTGACCGCGTCGGTGTTGTCCAGGTGCTTGAGGATGACTTCCTTGTAGGGCATCGTGATGCTGAGCCCGTGGATGGGAATGTCGCGCACGCAGGTGAGCAGGTCGGTGAGGGTGCGCGCGTGCAAGGCCAGGTAGACGGCGTTGACGCTCTCCCGCCGAAAGGCGGCGTTCATGATGTGCGGAGAGAGTGAGTGCTCGATGGGGTCGCCGGCCACGCCGTAGACGCGCGTGGCGGCGTCCACCAGGTTCAGCCGGTAGACGTCCAGCAGCGTGCGTCCCGTGATCTGCCCCGGCGCGGTTTCCTCCCCGGCACTCGCGGCCGCGAACGTGAACACGCTGCCCGCCCGCACGCCCAGCACCCGGCTGATGATCCCCTGCTCGCCCATGCACACGCCCACCATGGAATACTTCTCCGCCTTCTGCTCCAGGAACTTCATCATGGTCACGTTGTCCGCCAGGCACTTGGCGGTGGTGACCAGCTTGTAGAAATCGGCCGGGATGGCGCGCATCTTCTCGAAGGTCTGCTCGAGCTTCCGCGTGGCCTTGAAGTCGTGATGGGAAAGAATGAGCGCCGCCTGGCTGCGCAGTCGGGAGAGGTCTTCCGGGTCCGCCTTGGCCGCGCTGGCCAGCTCCAGGTCGACCAGTTGGCAGCCATGGGCCGCCGCCCGGGTGAGCAGGGCGATCTCCGCCGCTACCGATCCCCTGAACTTGCCTCCGTTGACCGCCCGCCGGCAGGTAGCGATGGCCAGCACATCCGGGTGGTATTCCAGAAACGCTTTGATGCGGGGCAGTCCCGTAGCGGGCTTTCGTATGTAGTCTAACCTGAACTCAATAAAGGGGTTATCCCGGACCACCGCCTGCGCCCTGGCGACCATTTCCGCCCCGCTCGAGCCCGTGATGGCCACACAAATACGGGGCAGGCGCGGCGGCAACAGCCGCGGGACGTAAGTAGCAGTAGCCGTCATTTCAGCAGGGTGGGCGCGCGAATATTACAGGTGCATAAGGAGCAATGCAACAGCGTTTGCACCTTTCTTACGGGTACGATGGCCTTTGGTACCTTAGGGGTTAATACGGTTTTCCTTGACCCCTGGGGGGCTGTTTGCTAGCGTTCAATCCGAAAAAGGCCCTTTCCGGCGTGGTGTTTGCGCCTCAGGGTCGGGTCTGCCGGCCTGCTGCGGTGGGAACTCCGGAGGAAACATGAAACGAACGGGACTTGTCCTGATGATTCTGGCTGCCTGCGCCCTGGCGCAGGAGGGGGCGCCGCAAGTCGCCGCCACCAACATCGAGGAGTGGAAGCAGGCGCCAACCTATTCCGACGTGAATTGCGCGGGCTACGTCACCAAGGAGGCGGTTTCCAACAGCGTCTACCTGGCAGGCGGCTGGAATACCCCGCACTCGACGCGCTTCGGGGACCGCGATTACGTCTATCTGGACGGCGGCGGTTTCCAGGAAGGCCAGCAGTTCAAGATCCTCCGGCGGCTGCGCGACCCCAACCGTTGGGAGCCCTATCGCGGACAGAAGCGCGAACTGGGCGCGGTCGGCGACGTGTACGCGGAGATGGGCCGGGTGCGCATCATCGGTACGCGGGACCGCATCGGCATCGGTTTCGTCGAATTCAGTTGCGACGCCATGATCCCCGGCGACCTGGCGATTCCCTGGGTCGAGCGACCCATTCCGCAGTATCAGTATCGCGCGCCCTTCAACCGCTTCGCGCCGCCCAATGGCCTGCTGACCGGGCGCATCGTGGGCGCCAAGGATTTCGATACTGTCGTGGGCACCGGCCAGAAGGTCTATCTCAATGTAGGAGCGAACCAGGGAGTCAAGGTCGGCGACTATTTCCGGGCGGTCCGGAACTATGACTTTGCCAGCCTGGAAGCGATTGATTCGCTCTCCTACAAGGCTTCAATCCCCGACGATGCGCAGAAACACGCCCCCAAATATCCGCGCGGCCGCCTGAAAGAATTCCCGCGGCGCTCGCTGGGAGAGATGATGGTGCTGAATGTCACGCCCACCAGCGCCACGGCCATGCTGACCTATGCCATCGAGGACGTGCAGGTCGGTGATCACGTGGAGCTGATGGAGCCCGTGCCGCCGCCGCCCCCGCCCGTGATGAATCCGCCGACCATCGCATGCAGCGCGCAGCCGGCCACGGTGCTGGTGGGCGAGCGCTCCACCATCACCTGCGAGGCCTCCAGTCCGGACGGGCGGCCGCTCACCATCAGCCATGCCTCCAGCGCCGGGACTGTGTCGCCCAGTGACGGCATCGCCGTGTTGGACACGTACAACACATCGCCCGGCGTCATCACCGTCCGTTCGACGGCGACCGACGACCGCAACCTCTCCGCGACCGCCATGACCAATGTCAACGTGGAAGCCGCGGCGGTCCCGCAGGCCAGCAAAGTGAACGAGATCCAGTTCCGCCGCAACAGCGCACGCGTGGATAACCAGGCCAAGGCCATGCTCGACGACCTGGCCCTGCTGCTGCAGCGTGAGCCGGATAGCCGCGCCACCCTCGTGGGCACGGCCGACGCCGATGAGAAGGCGGGAGCGACCCTGGCCATGCAGCGCGCGGAGAACGCCCGGACGTATCTGGTGCGGGAGAAGGGCGTGGATGCCGGCCGCGTCGACGTCAAGACTTCGACAACTCCGGGCAAGAAGGCCGACCTGTGGGTCGTCCCTTCCGGCGCCACCATGCCGGAATAAAGCAGTTCGAGTTTCCAGTCTGGGCGCATGCATCGCATGCGCCCATTTCTTTTTTTCGTCCAGACAAAGGAGAGACGGAAGAGCCAAGCCTCTTGAAACTTGAAACTCGAAACTACAGTCCTTCCCTATCCCCGAAGACTTCCGCGGCAAAGGCCTCTACGGTTGCTCCGTGCTTCCAGGCATCCGGTGCCAGGCCGGCTTTCAGGCAGGCTTCATCGAGGAACATCTCGCGGGTCCAGCCGTGTTCCACCGCCACCTGCGGCAACAACAGTCCCCGCTGGAAGCCGCGGCTGACCAGCAGGCCGTGCCGGCCTACTTCGACCTGCCTGGGATCGATGCGGAAAAGCTGCGAGAGCACGCTGATCTCGATTTGCAGGCGCGCCGCTTCTTCTTCGGTGACGGGCAGGAAGCGCGGATCATGCAGGGCGGCCGCCACCGCCGTTTCCGCCACCGTCGCGCACAGCGACTTCACCGGATACACGAAGCCCACACAGCCGCGCAACCGGTCGTCCAGATGCAACGTCGTAAAGGCGCCGCGCGGCTCGGCCAGGTGCGCCGAAGGAGGATTGGGTTTCCATCTCTCCCTGCGCAGCGCGGCCCGGATGGCGCGGCGCGCCGCTTCCAGCAGATAAGTGCGCTCCTGAGCTGAGTATTCGGGGAAGAGGGGCGGGACGGGCGGATTCTCAGGTTGCGGCAACATCGCGCTTCCTGCGGCGGCTGAGCACGAATGGCCGGCGCCGCTGGCGCTCCAGAAAACTGCGGTCGATCTTCGACCAGAAGGCGGCAAAGTAATCGATGGCCGAAACCATCGACAGCAGGACCATGAACCACACCGATAGATGGGCGATCACTTCGATGGGCAGCACCACCGCGCCCAACGTCCAGGCCGTCCAGCGCGCATTGAGGATGGCGGCCACCACCGAGACCACCTGCACCGCCATCTTGAACTTGCCCAGGTCGCTGGCCTCGATGGTGAATCCTTCCGAAGCGGCCACGCTGCGCAGCCCGCTCACTAAAAACTCGCGACCCACGATGATCACCGCCATCCAGGCCGGCACCACTTCCGGATTGAACTGCACCAGGGAGATGAAGGCGGCGGTGATGAGCAGCTTGTCCGCCAGCGGGTCGAGCAGCATCCCCATGGTGGTGATCTGCCCCCGCTTCCGCGCCAGGTAGCCATCCAGCTTGTCGGTGAACGAAAGCGCGATGAACAGCAGCGAGGCCGCCAGTTCGCGCTGCCCGTGCGCGCTGGAGAACGTCTTGCCGAACAGCAGCCACAACAGCAGCGGCACGCCCAGAATGCGCGTGAGCGTGATGTAGTTCGGCAGGTTCACTGTCCTGGTCTTTCGCTGGAATCGCCGCCGGTGCGGCTGGGCAACCGCGCGCCTGTTGCGATTATCCCCCACGCTCTGCGCGGAAAGCAACGCGCTCCTGCGGCGCCCGGCGGGCTGCGATGCCATCGTCGGCGCCCTTCCCGGGGCCGCTCCAGATGCCGGTTGACAAGATATGTAATCGGATATATGTATTACATCTGAGGAAATGACTGTAACATTATCCGCGCAGGCGCCCTGGCTGCTGCTAATGTTCCGCCTGCCGGCGCGGCAGGCCAGCCGGCGCGTGGAGGTGTGGCGCAAGCTGCGCCGCTACGGCGCGCTCCCGCTGCGCAGTTCGGGATACGTGCTCCCCAACACACCCGCCGGCCGGGAACACTTCGAATGGCTGGCCGCCTCCATCCGCCGCGCGCGGGGCGAGGCCTCGGTGGTGCAGGTTCACGCCATCGACGACCTCCCTTCCGAAGAGCTGCGGCGCCGGTTCCTGGAAGCCAGCACGCGCGAGTACGAGCAGCTCCTGCGCCACCTTCGCCAGGCCGCGGCCGCTCCCCGCAAGTCGGCGGGCGGAAAATTGACGCGCCTGCGCCAGCGATTACAGCAAGTCGTTGCCATCGATTTCTTCTCCAACCCGCTGCGCAGCCGCGTGGAAGCGGCGCTGACCCGCGCGGAATCGGCCGCGGCCGGAAGTCCGCCGCCCTCCACCGCCGGCGGACGCCGCGACCGGAAAGAATATCGCCGCCGCACCTGGATGACGCGCCCGCGCCCGGGCATCGACCGCGTCGCCAGCGCCTGGCTCATCCGACGCTTCATCGATCCCGAAGCGCGCTTCGTGTTCGGCGACGACCCGGCACGGCATCCGAAGGCCGTTCCCTTCGACATGTTTCAGGGCGGCGGTTTCGGCCATCGTGGCGACGACTGCACCTTTGAGACCCTGCAGAAGGAATTCGGCATACGCGACCCGCGTGTCAGCGCCCTGGCGCAGATCATCCACGACGCCGACCTGGGCGATGAGAAGTTCGGCCGCCGCGAAGGCGAGGGTGTGGAGCGCGTGCTGCTGGGCTGGGCGCAACAGGATGTCTCCGACGACGAGCTCCTCCGACGCGGCATCGACCTGATGGAAGGCTTGTACCGGGCGCTCCCATGACCGAGGAGGCCCTGCCGATGTCGGAGAGTCCGGCGAGGAACCAGCCGGGCACGTTGCTCTTGCAGCGCCGCGAGGTGGCGGCGTTGCTCGACCTCGACGAATGTATCCAGGCTGTAGAGGACGCGTTCCGGCTCCACGCGGAAGGGAACAGCCTGCCGCCGGGGGTGCTCAGCGCGTATGTGCCGGGCGGCGGGTTCCACGTGAAGGCCGCCGGCCTGAAGCTGGAGCGGCCCTATTTCGCCGCCAAGTTCAACGGCAATTTTCCCGGCAACATGCTGCGTTTCGGCCTGCCGAACATCCAGGGAGTCATCCTCCTGTGCGACGCGGAGAACGGCTCTCCGCTGGCGCTGATGGATTCGATCGAGATCACCATCCAGCGTACGGCCGCCGCTACGGCGGTGGCGACGCGGCGCCTGGCCCGGCCGGAGTCCGCCGTGCTCACTCTCTGCGGTTGCGGCAACCAGGGACGCGCGCACCTGCGGGCCCTGGCACGCGTGCTGCCGCTCAAGCGCGCGTTCGCTTGGGATGCCGACGCCGCCCGTGCGCAGGCCTTCGCGCGGGAATTTTCCGGCCGGCTGGGCGCGGACGTCCACGCCGTCGAGCAGCCCTCGGCCGCCGTCCGCCAGAGCGATGTGTGCGTCACCTGCACCTCGGCGCGCGGCTGGTTTCTGGCGCGCGAGGACGTCCGGCCGGGCACGTTCGTGGCCGCCGTCGGGGCCGACAGTCCTGACAAGCAGGAAATCGAGCCGCCCTTGATGGCCGCCTCCAAAGTGGTGGTGGATTCGCTCGTCCAGTGCGCGGAGTTCGGCGAACTGCACCACGCGCTTGCGGCCGGCGTAGTCGCGCGCGATTCCGTGTGGGCCGAACTGGCCGACGTCGTGGCCGGCCGCAAGCCGGGCCGCACGGCGCCGGATGAAATCACCCTCTTCGACAGCACCGGCGTGGCGCTGGAGGACGTGGCTGCCGCACTGGCCGTCTACCGGCGCGCCCTGCGGGAAGGAGCTGGCCGCCGGATGGACTTCGCCGCCTGAGGACGCCTTGGCTGACGGCGCGATGATTTCCGACCCGCCGAACGAATCCTACCCGCGGCTGTTCCTGCGCTTCTTGCGCTTCGGACTGCTGGCCTGGGGCGGACCGGTGGCGCAGATCGATATGATCCGCCACGAGCTGGTGGAACGCGAGCGCTGGGTCACGCAGGAGCGCTTCCTGCGCACGCTGGCCGTCTACCAGGTATTGCCCGGTCCGGAAGCGCACGAGCTCTGCGTGTACTTCGGGATGCTCTCCCGCGGACGCCTGGGCGGCCTGCTGGCCGGGCTGGGCTTCATGCTCCCCGGCTTCCTGCTGATGTTCCTGCTTTCCTGGCTCTATGCCGGCCACGGCCTCGATCATGGCCGGATGGCCGCGGCCTTCGCCGGCGTGCAGCCGGCGGTGGTGGCGCTGATCGTGCGCGCCATCGGACGCATCGGCCGGCGCGCGCTTACTACCTTGTGGCTCGGCATTGTGGCGATACTCGCTTTGCTGGCCTCGCTGTTGCAGGTGCACTTTCTGCTCACGCTGGGCGGCGCCGGAGTCCTCTATGCGCTGCTGCACCGTGGCCGGCGGGCGGCAGCGCTGGTGCTCCTGGTGGCGCTGGCCGCCGGCTTGTTCTGGTTACCCATGCCGGCTCAGGACTCGCCGTTTCCGGAGCGCAATGGAGCGGCGGCGGGCGCGCCGGCGCTCCCGGCGCTCTTTCTCTCCGGTCTGCGCACCGGCCTGCTGACCTTCGGCGGAGCCTACACCGCCATTCCGTTCCTGCAGTACGACGCCGTGGTGCGTGGCGGCTTCATGACCAACCGCGAATTTCTGGACGGAATCGCGCTCGGCGGCGTGCTGCCGGCGCCGCTCATCATCTTCGGCACCTTCGTGGGCTACATCGGCGGCGGCGCCGCGGGAGCCCTGGCGCTGACCGCCGGCATCTTCCTGCCGGCGTTCTCTTTCACGCTGGTGGGACATTCCTACCTGGAGCGCGCCGTGCACAACCCGGCGCTCCACGACTTGCTGGACGGCATCACCGCCGGCGTGGTGGGATTGATCGCCGCCACCACGCTGGATTTGGCGCGCAGCGCTCTTACTGGACCTGCTGCCCTGGTCATCTTTGCAGCGGCGTTGGTGACGCTCATCCTCTGGCGCGCCGGATACGCCATAGCCCTGGTGATGATCGCGGCAGCGCTCGCCGGATGGCTCTGGCTCGCCTGACGATTCTGCGTCTTCCGGCGATGTGTAGAATCAAAAGCTTTGGTAATCCACCGTCTGAGGCAACCATGCGCCTGAAGCTTTTTCCGCTGATGTTCCTTTTCTTTCTAGTGGCGTCCACATTCGCCGCCGGTCCCGCCGCTCCCTCCGAGGACGGCACGCTGCCCAAGCTCACCGAAATTACCGGGCACGGCATGATGGGCCTCGATCCCTACACCGACCTGCAGGAGCTCAGCGACGACGTGGGCGCCCGCGTCACCGGCACGCCCGAGGATCGCAAGGCCATCGACTGGGGCCTGACGAAGATGAAGGCCATTGGCCTGGAGAACGTGCGGGCGGAGCGCTACACGCTTTCCCCCGGATGGTCGCGAGTTTCCGCATCGGCCGAGCTGGTTTCCCCGGTGCGCCGCCGGCTGCAGGTGGACTCGCTCGGCTGGGTGGGCTCGACGCCCGCGGGCGGCGTCGAAGCTGAGGTCATCCCGGTGAACGTCAACCGCCTCGACGAAGAGATGCGTGAGAACAACGCCCGGTGGAAGGGCAAAGTGCTGCTTTCGCTGAAGCGCGGTGAAGCGCCGACCGAGCCGCAGCACGGCAAGTTCGGCGAGTTCCTGCGCGCCGCGCACAAGGCCGGCGCCGTCGCGGTGATCGGCGGCCAGGGAGGCTCGGAAGCTGCCGGACTGCGGCTGACGCACACCGGCGCGCTGGGCTACGGCGAGTTCTTCGAGATTCCTGTGGTCAGCATGGCGGCTGAGGATTCCAAGCAACTGGAGCGGTTTCTCGACGCCGGCAAGACGGTGCGCCTGAAGCTGGACGTGCAGAACCGCGTCACTCCCGGCGCGGTGGAAACGGCCAACGTCGTGGGTGAGATCCGCGGCGTAGAGTTTCCCGAGCAGATCATCGTGGTCGGCGGGCATCTCGATTCCTGGGACCTGGCGCAGGGAACCACCGACGACGGCGTGGGCGTGGCCACCACGCTGGGCGCGGCGCGCGCCATTCGGGCAGCGGGGCAGCGCCCGCGGCGCACGATTCGCTTCGTGCTCTTCACCGGCGAAGAGCAGGGACTGCTGGGCTCGTTCGCCTACGTGAAACAGCATGAGCAGGAGATGGCCAACCACATCGCCGCCATCGTGCTCGATAACGGCCAGGGTCCGATCACGACGCTGCAACTCGGCGGGCGCAAGGACGTGGTTCCGGCGGTGGAAAAATTCACCCAGGCGATCGCCGGCCTGAGCGCGCTCAAAGTGGACGACAAGCCGACCTTCGGCACGGACACCGGACCGTTCACCCTGGCGGGCATTCCCGCCATCAACCTGAATCAGGACTCGCCCGAGTACAAGTTCACCCACCACTCCGCCGCCGACACGTTCGACAAGGTGCAGCAGGACATCCTGGCGAAGAACACGACCGTGAAGGCGCTGCTGGCCTTCTGGATCGCCGACCGCCCCGAGCGCCTGGCCACTCCCTGGACCCGCGAGCAGGTGGCCCGCATGCTCATCGAAAAGAAGCTGGACAGGCAGCTCAAGGCCTACGGCATCTGGCCGTTCGGAGAGGCGGGAACGGAGAGGAAACAGTAACCAGTTGCCAGTACCCAGTACCCAGTACCCAGTTAACCCCTAGGCGTAAATGCCGCGCTGTTTAATCGTGAACGCGACGCGGTCGATCGCCAGCATATACGCGGCGATGCGGTTGTTCACGCTGTGGGTCTCGGCGTAGCGCACCACGTCCTCGAACGACGAGCGCATGATGTGCTCCAACTGCTCGTTGACCACTGACTCTTTCCAGAAGTAGCCCTGGCGGTCCTGCACCCACTCGAAGTAGCTGACGGTGACGCCGCCGGCGTTGGCCAGGATGTCCGGGATGACGAACACGCCTTTCTCCTGCAGGATCTCGTCGGCGGCGGCGGTAGTGGGGCCGTTGGCGCCCTCGACCAGGATGCGCGCTTTCACGTGCGCGGCGTTCTGCGAGGTGATGACGTTTTCCGTGGCCGCGGGGATGAGCACATCGCACTCCATCAGCAGGAATTCGCCGGGATCCACGCGCTGCGCCTCGGGATAGCTGAGGATGGAGCCCTCGCGCATGCGGTGCTCCATGAGTGCGTCGATGTCGATGCCCTTGGGGTTGTACAGGGCGCCGCCGATCTCGGAGACGCCCACGATGCGGTAGCCCTGGTCGAACATGAGCTTGGCGGCGTTGGAGCCCACGTTGCCGAAGCCCTGGATGATGACCCGCGTCTCTTCGCGGTTCATCTCCAGCTTCTTCAGGGCTTCGTCGGTGACCATGAGGATGCCGCGGCCGGTGGCCTCGCGGCGGCCGCGCGAACCGCCCAGGTCGAGCGGCTTGCCCGTGACCACGGCTGTCACGGTGTGGCGCATGTGCATGGAATAGGTGTCCATGATCCAGGCCATGGTCTGCTCGTTGGTGTTCATGTCGGGCGCGGGCACGTCCTTTTCCGGACCCAGGAACTCGACCAGTTCGGCGGTGTAGCGGCGCGTGATCTTCTCCAGTTCGGTCTGCGAGAGCTTGCGCGGGTCGCAGATGACGCCGCCCTTGGCTCCGCCGAAGGGGATGTTCACCACCGCGCACTTCCAGGTCATCCAGCTTGCCAGGGCGCGGACTTCGTCGAGGGTGACATCGGGGCTGTAGCGGATGCCGCCCTTGGCCGGGCCGCGGGCGATGGAGTGCTGCACCCGGAAGCCGGTGAAGACCTCGAGCTGGCCGTTGTCCATCAGTACCGGGATGTGCAGGATGATCTCGCGGTTGGGCTGCCGCAGGACTTTCCACAAGCCTTCATCCAGGTTGAGCTTCTGTGCGGCCAGGTCGAAGCGGGCCGCCTGCGCTTCCCACGGGTTGATTTCCTGCTCGAGTGAAATGGTCTTCATGATGGCTGGCTCCGATACCGGCTGGGGAGTGGAAGTATACGAAAGCCGGTGGCCAGTGGCCAGTGGCCGGTGGCCAGTAGACCGAGTTGCCGGAACCCCAGTTGCCAGTGGTCAGTTGCCAGTGGTCAGTGGCCAGTACCCGGTACCGAGGGATACCTAATGGCAGACGGCGAACCCGGACTGCTACACCGGGGGATACCCCCTCCCCCCCCTATATTTCCGCAAAATCTTCTCAGCAAAGCAGTTAGCCGGCTTGGGTCAGGCAAAATACTGATGTCAAAGAACTTAGAGGCAAATTCGTCAAAACAAATGACTTATCATTGTGACAAGTCAATTAAAAGAAGTATATCACACATATGGCAGGTGTCAAGGGGAAAAGCGAGGCCCGGTGTGGGTATTTCATCCCGGGGGTGCAATCACGGCCGCGCCGTCGATGGAATCCGTCTTCAGCGCGATGAGGGCATCATTCACGCGATCGAGGGGGAACACGGTGACTTTGGGCCGCAGGCTGATATCGGCGGCGAGCTGGAGGAAGTCCCGGGCATCCGCGCGAGTCATGTTGGCGACGCTGCGGATCTGCCGCTCGCCCCACAGCAAGCGGTCATAATCGAATTGCGGGATGCGGTCCAGGTGGATGGCGTTGATGGCCAGCACGCCGCCCTTGCGCAAGCTGGCCAGGGCAGCGACCACGACATCGCCGCTGGGGGCAAAGGTGACCGCGCGGTCGAGCTGCACCGGGGGCGTATCGGTATCTTTCCCAACCCATACCGCGCCGAGGGAGGCCGCCAACTGGCGGTGGGACTCGCCTCGCGTGGAGACGAAGACTTCACAGTTCCATGCTCGCAGGACGGCAATGGCGAGATGGGCCGAGGCTCCGAAGCCGAACAGTCCGACGCGTTCGCCCGGCTCTACGCCGGCCACGCGCAGGCTGCGAAATCCGATGATGCCGGCGCAGAGCAAAGGCGCGGCTTGCAGGTCGTCGAGGGCGGAGGGGAGCGGGAAGGCAAAGTCCGCACGCGCCAGGGCATATTCGGCGTAGCCGCCGTCCACCGTGTAGCCGGTAAACGTGGGCGAATCGCAGAGGTTTTCCAGGTTGTTCCGGCAATACCAGCAGGCGCCATCGACGCCACCGATCCAGGAGACACCCACGCGCGCGCCCAGCGCGAGGTCGCCCGTGGCGCCTTCTACCACCTCTCCCACAATCTGATGACCGGGGACAAGATTGCTGCGGCGCTGGGAAAGTTCGCCTTCGACGATGTGCAAATCCGTCCGGCAGACGCCACAGGCCCTGACACGGAGCACGACCCAGCCGGGCCGCGGTTCAGGTCGCGGAACCTCGGCAATCTGAAGCGGGCGCCTAGAAACATCCTGCGGAGAGACTAGGATGGCAGCTTTCATTCGATTGATCCCGCTCGAAAAAGCAGAATCCACCTTTTTTCGCGGAAGGGCAACCCATTCGCCCATGCGAACCGCAGGCGTTTTCCCACCCTGTCGTTCCACAAATCGGAACGACAAGGGTGGGACAGCGCAACATTCCCTTGAAGCCGCTACGCTACAGAGTGATGACCATGCCCTCGGCGGCGGCGCGCACTTTGGGGTAGTAGCTGCGGGCTTTTTCGACGATAGAGTCGATGCAGACGTCGGAGTGGTCGGGGTCGTGGTGGAAGAGCACCAGTTCCTTGGCGCCGCTTTCCATAATGATGTTGATGCCCTCGCGCCAGGTGCTGTGGCCCCAGCCGCGCTTGGAGGCCTCGTACTCCTCGGGGAGGTACTGGGCGTCGTAGATGAGGACGTCGGCGCCCTCGGCGAGCTGGCGCACGTTCTTATCGAACACGGGGTGGCCGGGCTCGTTGTCGGTAGCGTAGACGACGATCTTGTCCTCGGTCTCCACCCGGAACCCCAGGCAGCCCTGGGGGTGGTTGAGCCAGCGGGACTGGACGACGCAGTCGTCGAAGGCGATCTTGTCTTCCTCGATGTCGTAGAAGTGGCGGTGGGCGGCCATCTCGCTCATGTTCACGGGGAAGTAGGGGTCGGCCATCTGCTCTTCGATGGCGCGCTGCAGGCCGCGCGACTTCGAGGAAGAGTGAAAGAAAAAGTAGTTCTCCCTGCTGCTGTAGAGCGGCCAGAAAAAGGGGATGCCCTGGATGTGGTCCCAGTGGAAGTGGGAGATGAAGACGTGGGCGTGCACGGGGTTAGGGGCGAACTCGGCCATGAGCTGCTTGCCCAGGATGCGGAAACCGGTGCCGCAATCGAAGACGTAGAGATGGCCGTTGATGCGCATTTCGACGCAGGAGGTGTTGCCGCCGTAGCGCAGGTTTTCGGCCTGCGGCGTCGGCGTGGAGCCGCGCACACCCCAGAACTTGATCTGCATCGCCACCAGAACCCGCTCCCCAAGGGCGGGAATCGCCGCGCCCCACGTGCGTCGGGCGTGAATCGTCCCGAGTATACGTCAAGCGAGTTTCGAGCCGCAGCAGGAACAGGCCGGTTTTGCAGTGTCTTGGAGGGTTCGGGCGACAGGCAAAAGCGAACCACCAAGGGCGTTAGAAGCCGTCCGGCTCTTGTTCACATCCTCAACAGGGTCTTGGGTCTTGGCAGGAAATGCGGAAAACCAAGGTCCCTCGGGCCCGCTCGGTCCGCGTCGCTCCCTCGCGGGCCCTCGGGATGACAATTTCATTTTGGGGGCCGCTTACGGCGCGGTCGCTGCGCGAGTCCGGCCTAAAGGCCCGACCTACCGAGCCGCGGGGCTGAAGCCCCGCTCTCCCACCGAAAATCGCTCTGCGGCACATTGAGGCCGTAACCGACGGAACCCGGCGGGCATCTGGAACACACCCCTATAATCGAAAGTCCTGCGGTCATGGTGGTTCCCGACTATCGCGAGTTCGTGCGCCTGAGCCGGCGGGCGACGCTGGTGCCGGTGGCGCGGGCGGTGAGCGCCGACCTGCTGACCCCGGTCTCCGCCTTCCTGGCTGTGGCTTTCGGAGAGAAGCACTCGTTCCTTCTGGAGTCAGTGGAGGGTGGTGAGCGCATCGGGCGCTACACCTTTTTGGGAGCGCGGCCCTATCTGGTGCTGGAGGGCCGGGGAGAGCAATCGCTGATCACGCGCGGGCGGCGCCGCGAACGCCGCGCCGGCAACATCCTGGAAACGGCGAAAGAACTTCTGCAGCAGCACAAGGTGGCCCGGGTCCCCGGGTTGCCGCCGTTCACGGCGGGCGCGGTGGGCTTTGTGGCCTACGACTTCGTGCGCCGGCTGGAGCGCCTGCCGGAAAAGGCCACCGACGACCTGCACGTTCCGGACGGCGTCCTGATGTTCTTCGACCGGCTGCTGGCCTTCGACCACGTGCGCCACCAGATCCACATTCTGGCCGCAGCCGACGTGGGGGACAAATCGGCGGCGGCGCTGCGGCGCGCATATGAGCGGGCGGTGGAGGATATCGCTGCCATCGAGCGACGCCTGGCGCGCGGTGTGCGTCCTGCGGACCTGCGCGGCTTGCAGGCTGCGGGGCGACTGCGGCGTATGCAAGTGCGCAGCAGCGCAACGCGCCGGCAGTACATGGAGGGCGTCCGGAGCATCAAGCGGCACATTGCGCGCGGGGACGTGTACCAGACCGTGCTCTCGCTGCGGTGCGACTTTCAGCCGGGCGTGGAGCCGTTCGCCATCTACCGCGCTCTGCGGGCCGTCAATCCTTCGCCGTATCTCTACTACCTGCGCATGGGAGAGACCGAAGTGCTGGGGTCGTCTCCGGAGATGCTGGTGAAGGTCACGGGGCGACGGCTGGAGTACCGGCCGATTGCGGGAACGCGCCCGCGCGGCGCCGACGAGACCGCCGACCTCCGTCTGGAAGAAGAATTGCGCGCCGACGAAAAGGAGCGCGCCGAGCACGTGATGCTGGTGGACCTGGGGCGTAACGACCTGGGCCGGGTGGCGGAATACGGCTCGGTGCGGGTGCGCGACCTGATGTTCGTGGAGCGCTATTCGCACGTGATGCACCTGGTGTCGGCATTGGAGGCGCGCCTGCGTCCGGGGCTGGACGCGCTCGACGCCTTCACGGCCTGCTTCCCCGCGGGCACGCTGACCGGGGCCCCGAAAGTGCGCTCGATGCAGCTCATCGAGGAGCTGGAGCCGGTGCGGCGCGGTCTCTACGGCGGCGCGGTGCTCTACGCCGACTTCGCCGGCAACCTGGATTCCTGCATCGCCATCCGCACGCTGCTGGCACGGGACGGCCGGGCGTACGTGCAGGCGGGCGCGGGGATCGTGGCCGACAGCCGGCCGGAGCGGGAGTGGGAGGAGTGTTGGAACAAGGCGAGGGGGGTGATGCGGGCGGTGGAAATGGCGCGGGCATCAAGTGGCTAGTGGTTAGTGGCTAGTGGCTAGCAAACAGAAAACCGAAAGGGGCGAAAGATGGCCTTACACTCGTATGAGGACCTGATTGCGTGGCAAAAGGCCGTTGACCTGGTCGCGGAGGTCTATCGAGCTACCAAGAGTTTCCCAAGGGACGAAGTCTACGGACTGACGGCGCAGTTACGCCGGGCGGCAGTTTCGATTCCGAGCAATATTGCGGAAGGCCAGGGCAGGCTTTCGACCGGCGAGTTCAAACAGTTCCTTGGTCATGCAAGGGGTTCCTTGTACGAACTCAACACGCAATTGCGCATTGCCGAGAAGCTGAAGTACCTGAGCAGGAAGGACGCCGATGCCCTGACCTCTCATTCCGCCGAGGTCGGTAGAATTCTGAACGGTCTAATGTCGTCCCTCGGCGATCGAGGGGCTTCCGAAACTAACCACTAACCACTGACCACTAGCCACTATGGTCTTCGTTCTCGACAACTACGATTCCTTTACCTACAACCTGGTCCAGTACCTGGGCGAGTTGGGGGCGGAGGTGGAGGTGCGGCGCAACGATCAGGTGACGCTGGAAGAGGTGGAAGCGCTCAGGCCGGAGCGCATCGTGATCTCGCCGGGGCCGGGCACGCCGCGGGAGGCGGGCATTTCCATCCCGCTCATCCGGCGCTTTGCCGGGCGGGCGGCCATTCTGGGCGTTTGCCTCGGGCACCAAGCCATCGGAGAGGCGTTCGGCGGACGCGTAGTTCGTGCGCCGCGCCTGATGCACGGCAAGACCAGCCGCGTGGAACACGATGGCCGGACGATTTTTCGCGGCCTGCCCTCGCCGCTGACCGCGACCCGCTATCACTCGCTGATGGTCAGCCGGCACGGCCTGCCGCGCGAGTTGGAGGTCAGCGCCCGCACCGTGCGCGGGGAAGGGGAGGCGGTCATCATGGGGCTGCGGCACCGGCACTGGGCCGTCGAAGGCGTGCAGTTCCATCCGGAGAGCGTGCTGACCGAGGATGGGAAGCGCATGCTGGCCAACTTCCTGGCCTTGTGGAAACCCGCGCCAGCACGCGTTCGGGCGTAGCAGGGGCAGATACTTCCGTGCCGGAGATACTCCTTGACAGCAGCCCGGAACGGCGAGATGCTTAACCAGCCTCGACGGCTGCCGTTTCATGCCCCCACTCGACGGAGAGGCACGGATGCCTGAAACCGAAGGGAAGCCGGTTCCGTCTGCGACAGAACCGGAACAGAGGGGTACGCGCCGGTTCGCCCTGCAGCTTCCGGTCAGCGTCAAGTTCGCTGACGGGAAGACCCACGATGAGTCCGCCCTGACCCGCGATGTAAGCGCCCGCGGCGTCTACTTCTACGTGGATTCGAAACTGGCGGTAGGCTCAGACCTGGAGTTCACCCTGACCCTGCCCTCGGAGATCACACTGACCGACAGCATCCGGGTGCGCTGCAAGGGCAAGGTGGTGCGGGTGGAAGAGAACCCCAACGCGTCGAAGGTCGGGGTGGCGGCGGCCATCGAGCAATACGACTTCATTTCCGACACGCAGACCTAGCGGGTACTGAGAACTTGATGTGCCGCCCCTACGGGGCTCGTGCCTCTCTCCACGTTCGGCCCAGCACTTCCGTGCGGGGCTAACGAATGCCGCCCTTGCGGGCTGGAAGATGACAGCTTTGGCCACCTCGAAACCCCGAGGGTAATTCTCACTCTAGACGGCCGCGTTCCGGCGGCGTAGCCTTGTTTCCGGTTGATGCCCGGCTGCCATTCCAGTGTGCGAATCGCCTGCCTGTGCGCCGCGCTGTGTGTGAGCGTGCCGCCGACCGCGGCACAGGAGGCGATTGGTGAAGTCTTCTCCACTTCAGCGACGGTCCGTGGAGCGATGGTCCTCACCGGCAGCGGCACCCGGCTGCTGAGCGGATCTTCGGTGACGGCGGCCGGAGAAGCGGCCCTGGTGCGGCTGGAGCGCGGCGGGGAAGTGCGGGTCTGCCCGCGGACCACGGTTTCCGTCACGGCCTCGAAGAGCGGGCGCGACCTGCTGTGGGCGCTGAGCCAGGGCGCGCTCGAGCTGCACTTCGACCTGGCCGCTTCCGCCGACAACGTGATGACGCCGGACTTCCGCATGATGCTCTCCGGCCCGGGGAGTTTCCACTTCGCCATTCGCGCCGATGACCGGGGGCGCACCTGCGTGCGTTCGCTGCCGCGGAACACGGCGGCGCTCATCGTCTACGAGCAGTTCGGCGACGGCACTTTCCAGGTGAAGCCCGGGGAGCAAGTGGTATTCCGCAACGGGCGCGTGGCCGATCCGGAGACGGCAGCGGCCGATTGCGGGTGCCCCCCTGCGCCCGAACCGGTGAAGACCGCCGAAGCCGCGGTCCCTGCGCAGCCGAGCGCGAAGGCGGCGAGTGAGGCCCATGCTTCCGCAAGTCCGGAAGCGAAGCGCGCGGAAGCCGCGCCTCCGGCGCCCGATCCCAAGGCGCTGGAGTGGAAGCCGGGCTCGCTCACGCCCCCGGAAGCAGCGTGGAGCCCGCCGGTAGCGAAGTCCGACGTTACCGCTCCTCCGCCGCCTGCGGTGCCGGGGGAGATTCGGGTACAGATCGATGCTCCGTTCGTGTTCCGCGCTACGGACATTGTGCCGGCGCCGCCGCAGCGCGTGGCGCGCGCCGATCTGCGCAGCTTGCCGGAAGCGCCGGTTCCGCTGCCGGAGTTGCGGCCGCCGCCGGCTCCTGCGGCGCAGGCGGCGGAGTCGTCCCCGGCCGTCAAGAAGAAGAAGCGAGGCTTTTTCGGCGCCATCGGCGCGTTTTTCTCTGCGCTTTTCGGAGGAGGAAGAGGGTAAAGGGTTCCCTGATTTGAAAACCCATTCTTCCGTATAAGCGTCTATACTATGAGGTGGGATGTCGACCTCTACCGTAAACCGTGCCCCGGTGAGCCCCGGCGGGATGCGTGGGCCCTCCGGGAACCCGCGCCAGCAGACGGATATACTGCCGACGTTGTTTGGCGCAGGCTACGGCACCTACGCGCAGCAGCCCAACAGTTTTGTTCTGTCGTTTCTAGTGCACGTGCTGGCGGCCATCCTATTGCTCATCTCCACCACGTTCGTGGTGAGGAAGCATGAGGTCATCCGCACCCAGGTGGCCAGCCTGGTAACCGACATCAGCCCCTACATCCTGCCGCCCGCCAAGGACGAGGCCGGCGGGGGCGGCGGCGGCGGCGATCGCGACAAGCTGGCCGCCTCCAAGGGCAACCTGCCCAAGCTCTCGCGCACGCAGATCACGCCGCCTACGGCCATCATCCGCAATCCCGATCCGAAGCTGGCGGTGGAACCCACGGTCGTAGTGCCGCCGGAACTGCGCCTGCCGCAGGGCGGACAGCTTGGCGATCCGCTCTCAAACGCTTTGGCGCTCTCCAACGGCACCGGATTCGGAGGCGGCATCGGTTCCGGGTCGGGCGGGGGCGTGGGCTCAGGACGCGGGCCGGGCGTGGGGCCGGGCTGGGGCGGCGGCATCGGCGGCGGCGCCTATCGCGTGGGCGGCGGCGTGAGCGCTCCGCGGCTGATCTATCAAACCGACCCGGAGTTTTCGGAAGAGGCCCGCAAAGCGAAATACCAGGGGACGGTGGTGCTGAACGTAGTGATCGGCCCCGACGGGCGGGTTCACGACATCCGCATCGCCCGCTCGCTGGGCATGGGGCTGGATGAAAAGGCCATCGAGGCGGTGAAGGTGTGGCGCTTCGAGCCAGGACGCAAAGACAACACCCCGGTGCCCGTCCAGGTCGCCATCGAAGTCAACTTCCGCCTCTACTGACGAGAGGCCGGTACGGCCAACCGCTTTTGCTGACAAGAAGCCGTCTCACAACTGTCGTGAGCCGAGCCGTCCAGGGCTAAAACGCATCTGGATGCGGCCTCCAACGCGGGGCTGAAGCCCCGCGCTCACCGAAAATCATTTGGAGCGCCGCGTACGGCACGGCTGAAGCCGTGCCCTGATACGAATCCGACCGAGCCCGGTATTCGTGAGACAGCGCCTAACCACCAACCACTGGCCACTAGCGTTTCAGCGGGAACTTCGAGACCTTTTCCTTGGCCGATTCCAGTATTTCTTCGCCGCGCTCGCGCAGTTCTTCGGCGCGTTCGGCCACCAGGTCGGCGGCGTCTTCGGCCCGCCGCCTGAGGAGCCGCCGGGTGATACGCCCGGAATGCGGCGCCACCAGCAGCGCCACCGCTGCTCCCACTGCCGTCCCGATAAGAAAGAATGCCGCTGCCACGCCAGCCACACCCCGTCCGGCCGGACGATATTCGCCTTCCTGACGCTTGGACATAAGGCACCTCCGCGTGTTTCATCATACGCCCGGCCGATTTCTCAAGTCGCGCAGCCGGCGTGTAAAATGAAGTATCGAAATGGCGGCCGGTTCGAGACAGGCCGCCGGAAGGAGCCGCGTCCGCGGCTTACGATCCAGGATCGCTGAAGGAGACGTTCGGCTCGCATGTATGTGACCGCCACCCAGTTGCGCCCCGGCATGATCGTGATGCACAACAAGGACCTGCATGCGGTGTTCAGCGTGGAGCACCGCACCCCGGGCAACAAGCGGGGCTTCATCCAGGCCAAGCTGCGCAACCTGCGCACGGGCTCGCTCATCGACCACCGGTTCCGCGCCGAGGACGACGTCGAAAAAGTGGTGGTGGATGAGGTCGAAATGGAGTACCTGTACCACGACGGCGCCGGGTATCACTTCATGAACACCGAGACCTATGAGCAGGTGGTGCTCGCACCCGATGTGCTGGGCGAGGCCGTGGACTACATTATTCCCAACATCACCCTGAAGGTGGAAATCCACGAAGGCAGGCCCATCGGCGTGGAACTGCCGCAGACGGTGGACCTCGAGGTGGTGGAAACCGAGCCCGGGCTGCGCAGCGCCACCGCCTCCAGCGTGATGAAGCCGGCCAAGCTCGAAACCGGGCTGGTGGTGAACGTGCCGCCCTTCATCAATGCCGGCGAGAAGATCCGCGTGGATACCGCCGAAGGCGTGTATCTGGAACGGGTCAAGTAGCATTCAGCAGTCAGCACTCAGCAATCGGGCCTGGCAGCCGCTGACCGGCAACTGACCGCTGGCAACTGACATGGAAGCTCGTCGCTACATCGTCCGCGGGCGCGTGCAGGGCGTAGGGTTTCGCTGGTTCGTGGAGCGCGAGGCGCGCACGCTCGGCATTCACGGCTGGGTGCGCAACAACGCCGATGGCTCGGTCGAAGTCCTGGCCATGGGGACGCGTGAGCAGGTGACCGCGCTGCGCGCCCGGCTACAGGCCGGTCCGCGGGCCGCGCGGGTCGACGCCGTGGATGAGCACGAGGCCCAGCCGGTCGCCGGGCTCAACACTTTCCGCATCGAAGGAGTCTGGTAAACCGCATGTCCTCAGAGATCAACAACCACGTCGCGCCGCTCAAGAAGCTCATCCGCGAAGTTCCGGACTTTCCCAAGCCCGGCATCAACTTCTACGACATCACCACGCTGCTGAAGGACAAGCGCGGCTTCGCCATGCTGATCGACGCCCTCACCGCGCATTACATCCTGAAGGAGATCGACCTGGTGCTGGGCATCGAGGCGCGCGGCTTCATCTTCGGCCCGGCGCTGGCCTACCGGCTGAACGCCGGCTTCGTCCCCGTGCGCAAGCCCAAGAAGCTCCCCGCCGAAACCGCCAAGTGGACCTACGAGCTCGAGTACGGCACCGATACGCTGGAGATTCACAAGGACGCGGTCAAGGCCGGGCAGCGCGTCATCATCGTGGATGACCTGTTGGCCACGGGCGGCACGGCCAGCGCCTGCGTGGGCCTGGCCAAGTCGCTGGGCGCCGAGATCGCCGGGGTGGGATTCGTCGTGGAGCTGGACTTTCTCAAGGGCCGCGAGAAGCTCAAAGGCGAAGACGTATACTCGCTGCTGAAGTACGACAAGTAGGCAGCGCAGTGTTCTCGCACGTGGGCTTGTTTGCAACCCCCGGCCCGCGCCGCATATAGTTACGCCAATCAGCCCCGCCGGTTGCCTTCCATGCGTCTGAAGACCGCCGGGGATTGAAGCATCGCGCTGCTTCCCCTTTTGGGAAGCGGCTTCGGGAGAGGAACCCGCCATCGCCACCGCGGCTGAAGGCAAGACCAGGAAGACGGGCTCCAGGGATTACGTCACGGCGTTTGCGGCGGTGATGGCGCGCGCTGCCTCGCCCCGTTCCACCGACGAGGTGCTGGCCCAGGTCCCCAGCGTGCTGGCCACCGAGTTCGACGCCGAGCGCTCCGAACTGTGGCTCTGGGACGAATCCTCCCGCTCCGCCTACCTCACCCACGCCGCGGGCGAGCCGGGACACCACCGCCACGATTACGCGCCCGCCGGCGAAGGCGCGATCGGCAAGCTGGCCGATGCCCGCAAGCTGGCCGAGAACCTGGAACTGGCCAGCTTCGGCGGCGACGACCAGGAGTTCGTGCGGCGCACCGGCCTCACCCGCCTCTCCGCCTATCCGCTGGTGGCCCGCGAACGCCTGGTGGGGGTTATCGCCAGCTATTCGCGCGCGGAGGTGGACGAAGAGCGGCTGCGCTGGTGGCGGCTCTACGCCGAGGTCACCGGCATCAGCGTGCACGAAGCGCTGGCCGCGCAGGAAAGCCGCAAGGCCATCACCCAGCTCTCGCTGCTGTTCGAGGCCACACGCCTGCTCAATTCCACGCTGGACCTCGCCGAGCTGCTCGACCTGATCCTCAGCATCGCCCGCAAGGAGACGCAGGCCGACCGGGGCACGGTCTTCCTGGTGGACAAGCCGCATCAGGAACTGTGGTCCATCGTGGCCTCCGGGCTCGACCGCGAGGAGATCCGCATGCCCTTCGGGCGCGGCGTGGCCGGGCGCGTGGCCCAGAGCGGCGAGACCGTGAACGCCGAAGACGCCTACAAGCTCGACTTCCACGAAAGCAGCTTCGATCAGAAGTTCAACTACCGCACACGGTCGCTGCTCTGCCTGCCCATCCGGCACCACACCGGCGAGATCGTGGGCGTCATCCAGTTGCTGAACAAGACGACGGGCGGACCGTTCACCGCGGAGGACGAAGACTTTCTCACCAAACTCTCCGGGCACATGGCGCTGGCGCTGGAGAACGCCCGCCTGCACCGCGAGGCCATGGAGAAGCAGCGCCTGGAGAAGGAGCTGGCGCTGGCCCGTTCCATCCAGCGCAACCTGTTGCCGCTCTCGCCGCCCGTCGTGCCCGGCTTCGAGCTGGCCGTGGTCAACGAACCCTGTTATGCCGTGGGCGGCGACTACTATGACTTCCTCAGTCTGGGACCGCAGTCGATGCTGCTGGTGGTGGCGGACGTCGAAGGCAAGGGCGTCTCTTCCGCCCTCGTCATGTCGAACCTGCAGGCGACGCTGCGCGCCCTGGTGATGCACCTGCACTCGCTCGAAGTGCTCACCCTTTCGCTCAACGAGATGATGTACCACGACGCCAAGTCCACCAAGTACCTGAGCATCTTTCTCGGGCTGGTGGACACGCGGCGCAACGGCCTGCACTACATCAACGCCGGGCACGTGCCGCCGCTGCTGGTTCGGGCGAGCGGCGGATACAAGCGGCTGGAGGAGGGCGGCCTGATCGTGGGACTGTTCCCGCAGGCCGAATACCAGCGCGGCTCGGTCCGGCTGGAGCCGGGCGACGTGCTGGTGTGCTGCACCGACGGCATCCTGGAAGCCTCCAACGTCCGGGCGGAGGAATTCGGGGTCGAGCGCCTGGCCGAAGCGGTCGCCCGCCACCGCGCCAAGAACGCGCAGCAGATTGTGGATTCGGTGCTTGAGGAAGTGAACCAGTTCGCCGCCGGCGGCCAGCACGTGGACGACAAAGTCCTGATGGTGATGAAGGTCATGCGCGACGCCGCGCCGCAGACAGCGCTTGCCGGCACGCCCTGGTCAAGACCGCCGGGCTAGGATTAGGCACAGAGACACAGAGCGAATCGGGGCTAGGGGTCTGAGAACTGAGAACTGAGAACTGAGAACTGAGAACTACCTCTCCTCTACGATCAGCACGGCTTCCCTTGGCAGATAGCTCTTCCTGCGGAACCAATCTTCCATGGCGGCGCGCAACTCCCGGAGCGGCACTCGTGCGCCGATCTCCAGCAGGCCATCGGCGGCGGGAAGGGTGTCGTCAAAGACGGGGGAGTTGGTGAAACTGCGCATGGCGAAGCTGTCCAGCCACTTCAGCGGACAGGGCTGGCGCTTGCCGTCAGCTTCGTATTCGACACGGACCCTGCGGGAAAACATCCTGGAGTCGGTTACTCGCCACTCGAACCAGCCACTAGAAGCTATCAAGCTATCTAGCTATCTCATAATTGGGCCGAGAGGGTTTTGACATCTCTCTTCAGGGGCTAAAGCCCATGATTTCACGGACCCTCGGCACGGCTAAAGCCGTGCCCTGATACAGACCGATTTAAGCCCGGCGGCATGAGATGGCTTCTAGCCGCTGACCACTGCTCTTGCCGGCCCCGCGGCGCGCACCGCTTCCGGCGCGTCAAACCGCTCAAAGTTCCTGGCAAAGAGTTCGGCCAGGTGGGTCGCCTGCTTGTCGTAGTTGGACTTGTCGCGCCAGGCATTGCGCGGGTTCAGCAGCTCCGAGGGAACGTCCGGGCAGGACTTCGGGATGCTCAGGCCGAAGGCCGCCTCGGCCGTGTACTCGGCCTTTTCCAGGCGGCCATCGACGGCGGCGCGCACCATGGCGCGCGTGTAGGGCAGGTTCATGCGCTTGCCTACGCCGAACGGCCCTCCGAACCAACCGGTGTTCACCAGCCAGCATTGCGCCTGATGGCGGCGCAACCGGTCGCCCAGCATCTCCGCGTAGACCTTGGGACGCAGCGGCAAAAAGGGCGCGCCGAAGCAGGTGGAGAACGTGGCCTGGGGTTCGGAGCCCACGCCCGCCTCGGTTCCCGCGACCTTGGCGGTATAGCCGGAGAGGAAGTGGTACATAGCCTGTTCCGGGCTGAGCCGCGAAATGGGGGGCAACACGCCAAATGCGTCCGCGGTGAGAAAGACGACGTGCTTGGGGTGTCCCCCGATGCCGGGAATCACGGCGTTGTCGATGAAATCTACGGGATAGGCGGCGCGCGTGTTCTCCGTTAGCCGGTCGTCGTTGTAATCGGGTTCATGCGTCTCCGGCGAGATGATCACGTTTTCCAGCACGGCCCCGAAACGCAGCGCGTTCCAGATCTGGGGCTCGTTCTCGCGCGAGAGCCGGATGCACTTGGCATAGCAGCCGCCCTCGAAGTTAAAGATGCCGGTCTCACTCCAGCCGTGCTCATCGTCGCCGATGAGGCGGCGGCCGGGGTCGGCCGAGAGGGTTGTCTTGCCGGTTCCGGAAAGTCCGAAGAACAGCGCGGTCACGCCATCCGCACCCACATTGGCCGAGCAGTGCATCGGGAATACGTTGCGGTGCGGCAGCAGGAAGTTCATCACGCTGAAGATGGACTTCTTCATCTCGCCCGCGTACCTGGTGCCGCAGATAAGCACCAGTTGGCGCTTGAAGTTCACTCCGATGAACGCTTCCGAGGCTGTGCCATCGCGTGCCGGCTGGGCATGGAACTCGGGGGCGCAGATGACCGTGAACTCGGGCTTGTGTGAGGCCAACTCTCCCGGCGACGGCCGGACGAACAGTTGCCGCACGAACAGGTTGTGCCAGGCCAGCTCGTTGATCACCCGGATGGGGAGGCGGTAGAGCGGGTCGGCGCCAGCGAACAGGTCCTGGACGTACAGGGTACGGTGAGCCAGGTAGTCCACCACGCGGTCGCACAAGGCGTCGAACTTCGCCGGATCGAACGGCTGGTTGACAGCGCCCCAGTCCACCCGGTCGGCGGTGATCTCATCCTTGACCGTGAACTTGTCCTTGGGGGAGCGGCCGGTGCGCTTGCCGGTTTCGGAAACCAGGGAGCCGTTGGAGGCCAAGCGGCCCTCGCTCCTGCGGATGGCGTGCTCTACAAGGGCTCCCGGAGGCAGGTTGCGATGGACATCCTTGCCGTGGACCAGGGCGGCAATGGCGCTCATCAGGGCATCATCAGACATGAGGGCGGGCCTCCTCGACTCGGGCCAAAGCTTCAATTCTGCCTGATGCGAAGGCCCGGATTCCAGCTTCACGTGCGGTCAGAGAAGCGGGTTTGCCACACCCTCACGCTAACCTATTGATGCCAAAGGCCGCTGTGGCCTGCGTCACAAGGCCCGAGTGACGCGAAAATTCACCCTGGTGCGGGGGTCACGGCCGTTTCTGCCCGCACCTGCTCCAGGTGCTCCAGCGTCTCTTCCACCGTCAGGGTGTACATTTCGCGGCCGCTTTCCAAACCGGACTCGATGGCTTTCTTCAGAAAATGGCCGGCGATGGCTACGGCCAGCGGATCGGTAATGGTCTGCCCGGTGCGCTTCCGGTATTCGACCCAGGCGGGGTGCGGCAGGCTGATCCACACCGGGCGGCCGTTGACCAGGAACTTGATGTCAACGGCATCGGCGTGACGGGTGGCGATGGCCACGATCAGAGCCTTGTAGACGCAGTGCAGCTCTTCGCCGGTCCAGCGGTCGCGCGCGCGGAAGTCGTGGTACATCGTGGCATCGACTATAGCGGAGGCGTGCGGCACCGGCAAACCGCGCCGACCGATAAAATGGAAGGCGTGCCGGCCGCCCGCCGAACCGCACGCCTCGAGATCCTGCGCGCGCCTGCGCTCTCCCGCTTCCCCTGGCTGCTGCATGGGTTCAGCACGCGCCGCGGAGGCGTCACCCGCCGCTACGGCGGCCACGCCTTGAACCTGGGCTTCGGCGCCCAGGATGCGCGCGCCGCCGTGGTGGAGAACCGCCGGCGCTTCCTGGCGGCGCTGGCCCCTGGAAGACGCGCAAGACCCGAGCTGATGACGCTGCGGCAGGTGCACTCCGATGTGATCCACGGCCTGGATCACGTGCCGAAATCGGCGCTGGCAGGCGATGGCATGGTGACCGACGTCCCCGGCCTGCTGCTGGCGGTGCAGACGGCCGACTGCCTGCCCGTGCTGCTGGTCGATCCGGAACATCGTGCGGTCGGCGTCTTTCATGCCGGGTGGCGGGGGACGCTGGCGCGCATTGTCGAAAAAGGCGTGGGCGTGATGCGGCAGCGCTACGGGAGCGACCCGCGGAGACTGCTGGCCGCGCTCGGCCCGGGCATTCATGCCTGCTGTTATGAGGTCGGAAGCGAAGTCCGCGAGCGCTTCCTTTCCCAGTTCGACTATGCCGCTGCGCTCTTCCGGGAAGTTTCGGAATCCGATCCCGTGCGGGAGCGATATCCGTTGCTGTTCCTCACCGCACGCGCTCCGGGCCACAGCGACTTGCACAAGCTCCATCTCGACCTGGTGGAGGCCAACCGCAGGCAACTGGTCTCCGCCGGCCTTAGGCCGCGCCACATCTGGGCCTCGCCACTGTGCACGTCGTGCCGGACGGACCTGTTGTTCTCCCACCGCGCTGAGAAGGGGACGACGGGACGGATGATGGGAGTCGTCGGACTGCGTCCGGGTGCAAAAGTCAAAATGAAAAATGCAAGGGCTAAGAGCCAAGAGCTAAAGGCCAAAAGCTAGAAGCTGGCAGCTACTTGCTGTTGACGAGGTCTTTGAGTTCCTTGCTGGGCTTGAAATAGGGGATGGTCTTGGCCGGGACCTCGACGCGGTCGCCGGTCTTGGGGTTGCGGCCGACGCGGGGTTTGCGCTTGCGGGTGCGGAAGCTGCCGAAGCCGCGGATCTCGATCTTGTCGCCGGCGCGCAGGGAGCGCACGATGCTGTCGAAGATCGTCTCCACGATGACTTCGCTGTCCTTGCGCGTCACTTCCACCAGTTGCGAGACTTGATCGATCAGGTCCGCCTTGGTCATGGGTGCCTCTCTCCGACAGCCGGTTTCTTCGTGCGGGCGGGGACCCCGCGGCGCGCCTATCCTACCGCAGCTTTACTTCCACAGGTAATAAAAACCGACGTGCGTTTCCATCAGCTTGGAGCGGTCGGGGAACCAGGCGCTGGCGTCGCCGAACAGCACGTCGAGCAGGGTGCGACGCTCTTTGATGGGACGGACTAACGTAGGCTCTCCCTCGATGCCCACCGCCTTCGCGGTGTCATCCACGCAGGCCTGGAAGTCCCCCAGTTGATCGACGAGCTTCAACGGCAGGGCCTGCTGGCCGGTCCACACGCGGCCATCGCTCAGGGCGCGCACTTCTTCTTCCTTGAGCTTGCGGCCTTCGGCGACGGCCTGGACGAACTGGGCGTGCATGTCATTCATCAGCTTCTGCAGGTACTCGCGCTCGGCAGGGGTGATGTCGCGCGCGGGCGAGCCGGTGTCTTTGAATTCGCCGGTCTTGAGCGTGATGTCTTTCAGCTTCAGCCAGCGGATGAGCTCGGGATAAATGTAATATTGCGCGATCACGCCCACCGAGCCCACGATGGAGCCGGGGTTGGCGTACACCTTGTCGGTAGCCACGGCGATGTAGTAACCGCCGCTCGCGCCCACGGTGCTGATCCAGGCCACGATGCGCTTCTTGTTCTTTTCGCGCACGCGCTTGACGGCGTCGTGGATCTCCTGCGAGGCGGCCACGCCACCGCCGGGCGTGTTCACCCGCAGGATGATGGCCTTGATGGAGCGGTCGTCCCCGTACTTCTTGATGTGCTCCACGGTGGTCTTGGAATCGATGAGCACACCTTCGATATCTACCACCGCGATGCGGTCACCGAACCCGGCGAAGGCGCTGTCCGCATCCGACTTCACGCTCACGTAGACCAGCGTGAACACCGCCAGCAGGAACAGGAAGAACGCCCCGCCTCCGACCACGATCCACAGGAAGGTGCGCGATTTGCCGTCGTTACTCATGGGGCAGACGCCTAGTCTAGCACCGTCCGGGAGGCTCCGCGCTGGCTGCGACCGCAGGCGGCGGTGTAGAGTGCACGGCCGTGCCGGCCGCCGCCATCCTCGGGCCTAATGCCAGTGAGAGCGAACTGCGGCCATTCCGCGAGTGCGGAGTGCCGATCGCGGTGACGGATTCGCCGCAGGACGCCGAGGCTGTGCTGATCCTGGGCGGCGATGGGACCATCCATCGGCAGCTTGCCCGGCTGGCGCGCAGCGGCATTCCCATGCTGCCCGTGCCGCACGGCAGCGGCAACGACTTCGCGCGGGCGCTGGGCCTGTTGCGTCCGGCCGACGCGCTGGCCGCCTGGCGGAAGTTCGCCGCCGGCGCCGGCAGCGTCCGCGACGTGGACCTGGGCGTGATCCGGAGCCCGGCCACCAGTGATACCGCATGCGCGACTTACTTCTGCTGCGTGGGCGGCGCCGGAGTGGACGCCGAGGCCAACCGCCGCGCCAATGCTATGCCGGCGTGGCTGCGCGCGCATGGCGGTTACGTGCTGGCGGCGCTGGCGGCGATCGCCGCCTTCCACCCGTGCGAGTTCCGCATTGCGGCGGAAGGCGCGGAAGCGCCCACAGATGCGTTCGCAGGGCGGGCCTGGATGGTGGCGTTTGCGAATGCCTCGGCTTACGGGGCAGGCATGAAAATCGCGCCGCGCGCGCTGCCGGACGACGGCCGGTTGGACCTGTGCCTGATCCGCGACGCCTCCCGCACCCGCCTGATGCGCTGCCTGCACCGCGTCTACTCCGGACGGCACATCGAGATGCCGGAGGTCACGTACTACCAGGCCGAGCGCGTGCGGATCGAGACGGCAACTCCACTCGACGTTTACGCTGACGGTGAGTACATCTGCCAGACGCCGATTGAGGTTTCGGTGGAGCGACGAGCGCTGCGGGTGATTGGTTGAGGGTAGGCTAGGGCTGGTGCGGTTAAGGGACTAGCTCTCGACGCGAACCCGACATAGTCTTCGTCCCAGCCGGAGGACGAATTCTTTTGGTAACCGGTCGATTGCGATCGACTGACTCCGCTCAACCGTACCGTCGATGCTTACCGCCCCCTCGCGAATCTTGCGCATTCCCTCAGATCTTGAAGCTGCGAGACCAGTCTTGGCCAGCACCTTATCTAATTGCAGTGGTATTGTGCCCTCCACCGTGAGAGATCCCGGACGAATAGAACTGACGTCGACGACGCGCACAGTGATGACTGTCACGCTCTCCGGCACTTCGCCCTTCTGGAACTGTTTGGCCCAGTCGTCGGCGGCCTGTTGCGCGGCCTTCTCGGAATGGAAGTCGGCTACGATTTTCGCGGCCAAACCCTTCTTGGCGTTCATGGGGTGGAGCTTGCCGCCCGAGACCTGGCGCTTCATGTTCTCGATGGCGCTCATGGAGGCGTCGGTGAGCAGTTCCCAGTAGCGCCACATCATCTCGTCGGAGATGGACATGAGCTTGCCGTACATCTCCAGCGGCGGCTCGGTGATGCCGATAGCGTTGCCGAACGACTTGGACATCTTTTGCACGCCGTCGGTGCCTTCGAGCAGCGGCGTAGTGAGCACGACCTGCGAGGGCTGGCCGTAGGCGCGCTGGATCTCGCGGCCCACCAGCAGGTTGAACTTCTGGTCGGTGCCGCCCAGCTCGACATCCGCCTTCAGCGCCACCGAGTCGTACGCCTGGGCCAGCGGGTAGAGCAGCTCGTGGATGGCGATGGGCTTTTCGTGGTCGAAGCGCTGGTGGAAGTCCTCACGTTCGAGCATCTGCGAGACGGTGTACTTGGCCGCCAGGCGGATGAAGTCCTCGGCCGTAAACTTGGAGAACCAGCGGCTGTTGAAGTCGACCACGGTCTTCTCCGCGTCCAGGAGCTTGAACACCTGGGCCTTGTAGGTCTCGGCGTTCTTATCAATCTCGGCGCGGGTGAGCGGCGGACGGGTGGCCGAGCGCCCGGTGGGATCGCCGATCATGCCGGTGAAATCGCCGATCAGGAAAATCACTGTGTGCCCCAGGTCCTGGAAGTGCTTGAGCTTGCGGATGAGGACGGTGTGGCCCAGGTGCAGGTCGGGCGCCGTGGGGTCGAAGCCCGCCTTGACGCGCAACGGCGTGCCCGTCTTGCGTGAGTGCTCCAGGCGCTCGCGGAGCTCGCTCTCGCGAATGATCTCGGCCGCACCTTTCTTCAGGAGTTCAAGCTGTTCGTCGACGGAACGAAAAGAAGCCATCGGAGGGATTATAGAGGGATTGACGATTTTCTCATTTGGTCATTGAAGATTGAAAAGCGGTGGCCCGCAGACGGATTGCGAGTCGGACACATTAAATTGAATTGACGATCTGTTCATTTGTTCATTGAAGACTGTCGACCCTTGGCGGTCCGTTGCGAAGCGGCGAAGATTGCGAGCAACTCATCCGCCTCCTTTCTCAGGCCGTCGAGTCGCTCTGCGGGCAGGAACTCTCCTTGAATGAGGAAGTCCATCCAGAATGCAGTTTCATCCATTTCCTCAACGACCACACCGAGGCGTGAAGTGAACTCGGCCCTGGAACGCGCTCGGCAAACCGCGCGGTAGTTCGCGGCGACGGAAGTAGCAGAGCGAAGCAATTGCCGCGAAACTACACGACCTTCATCGGTTCGGGGCAGGGCCCTGCAAAGCCTCAGGATTCGCAACGCAAACTGCGTGGTGCGTTGTTTCAGGGCTTCGGCTTGATTCATGCGGCCAAATCCTCAATGAGCAAATGAACAAATCGTCAATCTTTCCTGACCACTCTCCGCCCAACAACCTCAAATCTTCCCCCGAGCACAATATTGATCGCCTCTGTATACGCAATGTGCTCCTGTTCGAGGATGCGCGCCGCCAGCGTGTGCTCGTCGTCGGTATCCAGCACCGGCACGGTACGCTGCACGAGAATGGCGCCGTGGTCGAGCTGCTCATCCACGAAGTGCACGGTGCAGCCACTGACTTTCACGCCGTATTGCAGCGCCTGCTTCTGGGCTTCGAGGCCGGGGAAAGCGGGCAACAGCGAAGGATGGATGTTGAGGATACGTTGCGGAAACTGCTGCACGAACCAGGGCGAGAGCAGGCGCATGTACCCGGCCATGCAGACCAGGTCGACCTTTGCCTCCTGCAGCGCCGCCACCACCTCGCGGTCATGCTCTTCGCGCTGCTTGCCTTTCGAAGGAATGACCAGCGCAGGGAGCCCGCGCTGGCGCGCGATCGCGATGCCCGGAGCCTCAGTGCGGTTCGAGATCACGACCGAGATGCGAGCTGGGATGCGGCCGGCATCGCAGGAATCCGCGATGGCCTGGAAGTTGGTGCCGCGTCCGGAGAGCAGGATGCCGAGATTCTTCATGGTGATTGGGGAATTGGGAAATTGGGTAATTCGGTAATTGAGAAATCTGACTGCCCGGAGAGCTGATCTTCACTTACCAAATTTCCAAATTACCCAATTACCAAATCAGGAGTAGGTGACCCGCCGCTCGCCGCGCACGATGCGGCCGATGGTATATCCCTTTTCACTGGCGCGGTCGAGCACGCTCTGCACCTTCTTGAACTTGGCTGTCGGCACCACCAGCACCATCCCGACACCCATGTTGAAGGTGCGTAGCATCTCCTCACGCGGGATGTTGCCCAGCTTCTGCAGATGGTCAAAGACGGGCGGCACCGGCCAGGAGCCCAACTCGACCACGGCCCCGCAGTTGCGCGGCAGCACCCGCGGCAGGTTCTCGGTGATGCCGCCGCCGGTGATGTGCGCCATGGCGCTCACGGCTTCTCCGTCGAGCAGCCGCCGGACCACCGGCCAGTAGCTCTTGTGGGTGCGCATGAGCTCAGTGCCCACCTTGGAGCGGATCTCGCTGACGAAGGTCTCCGGCGTGTAGCGGGCCACTTCGAACAGCAGCTTGCGGGCCAGCGAGTAGCCGTTCGTGTGCAGGCCATTGGAGGGCAGCCCGACGAGCACGTCCCCGGCGCGCACCTGCTTGCCGGTAAGGATGCGCTCGCGGTCCACTACGCCCACGATGAAGCCCGCCAGGTCGTACTCGCCCGGGGGATAGAAGCCCGGCATCTCTGCCGTTTCTCCGCCGATGAGCGCGCATCCGTTCGCCTTGCAGGCAGCGGCGATGCCGCTGATGATCTTTTCCGCCACTTCCGGTCTCAATGTCCCGGTGGCCAGGTAGTCCATGAAAAACAGCGGCGTGGCGCCCTGCACGGCGATATCGTTGACGCAGTGGTTCACCAGGTCGGCCCCCACGGTGTGGTGCAGGTCCATCTCGAAGGCGACCTTCAGCTTGGTGCCTACGCCATCGACGCTGGAGACCAGGACGGGTTCGCGGTAGCGCTTCTTATCCAGCGCGAACAGTCCGCCGAAACCGCCGATCTCGCTCAGCACGCCACGGGTGAAGGTACGGTGGGCCAGATACTTGATGCGCTGCTTGACCCGGTTGGCGCGCTCGATATCCACGCCGGCGTCGGCGTAGCGGATGGTGCGCGTCTTGGCCAGAGGCTGGGTCACTCGCTTCCTGGAAGCGCGGAAGGCCCCACCTACCGCGCAAAAGAGGCGTTATTGTAGCATCGTTGGTACCGGAGGCTCTGTGGCCCGGCCGCGGTCATAAGAAAGCTATGAGAAACACATGCGAAAGCTGTGCGCTGGCCGGTTCTCCCTTATCCGCAGCGGCCCGCCGGCGCATCTATATGGAGAGGAGTTGCCTATGAAGCTACGCAAGCTGATGGTTGTCGCCAGCCTGGTTGCGCTATTGATTCCGGCCACGCTCCTGGGGCAGGGCGAGCAGCCCTCGGAGCGGGCCCAGCAGCGGATTATCAAAGAGGTCCGGCATGAGCTGCTGATGCTCCCCTATCTGGGCGTGTTCGACAACATCGCGTTCAAGGTCGAAGGGTACAAGGTCACGTTGGTGGGGCAGGTCACGCGGGAGACGCTCAAGTCTGACGCCGAGCGCGCGGTGAAGAGCATTGAAGGTGTGGAGCAGGTGGACAACCAGATCGAGGTCCTGCCCGCCTCGCAGAACGACGATCGTCTGCGCCTGCGCCTGTATCGCGCGATCTATGGATTCCCGTCGCTGCAGCGCTATGCGTTGGGGGTGAACCCGCCCATCCGCATCATCGTCAAGCGAGGCCACGCCACGCTCGAGGGAGTAGTGGACAGCGAGGCCGACAAGAACACCGCCGGCATCCGTGCCAAGGGCGTCTCCGGTCTGTTCTCCGTGACCAACAACCTGCGCGTGGAGAAATAGAAGCGGGGACGCGGCGTTCGCTTCTGCTGTGGAGTCTCCCGACTCCGTTCGGAAAACGGTTCGGGCGCAAGAGCGGCAATCGGCGAGGAGCGCCTGTTTGTTATAATTGCCGCTGCGAGAATCGAATGCGGAGCCGCTCCGTCTGCTGCGGCTCCTGTTCTTCTGCCCATCCGCACGCGTCGGGGAGTGGCTCAGCCTGGTAGAGCACCTGGT
This sequence comes from Terriglobales bacterium, assembly GCA_035573675.1. Lineage (NCBI taxonomy): Bacteria > Pseudomonadati > Acidobacteriota > Terriglobia > Terriglobales > Terriglobales bacterium. The sequence goes on along the minus strand of DATMAB010000006.1, from coordinate 106,641 downwards.
TCGGGACCAGGGGGTCGGAGGTTCAAATCCTCTCTCCCCGACCAACTTTTCCAAGCCGAATCCCCTGAACAGGCGCTGCGGGTATCGGTTTTTCTTCGCGGTGCTCGATCCTCAGGGTTGCGGAGGCCTCCACGCGGCCTTCCACTCGGTGCCGCGCACATAGAAATACGCCGCCATGCAGAAATCGAAGGCTGCGCAAGAGATCCCGTAAGCGAGCGTGCTCATCGGTCTGCCTCCCCTTCACAACGGCGCGCCTTCGCGCGTTCGGGAGCGCTGTCGGTAGCCTGCCAGACCCAAGACGTTCGCCACCCTACTTCACCGGCGCCGTCTTGGGCGGGCAGACTTCCGGCATGCCCAGCTTGCGCAGGATGAGCATCATGGGACACCAATTGGTGAAGCCCGACTGCAACAGATTCAGTCCCACGAAGGCGGTGAACAGAAAGAAGTAAGGACTTACCCAGTAGCCCAGCGCCAGGGAGAGCAGAACGAAAGTCCCGGCAACGGCCCGCAAACCTGCATTGACGGTCATACCTCCTCCTCATCGGCAGAGAGTTCCGCCGCGTGGCCGCGCTGGCTCATGTAGTAGAGCACGGGCACGGCCATGCGGGAAAGCAGGGTGGAGGCGACTTCGCCCGCCATCAGCGAAATCGCCAGCCCCTGGAAAATGGGATCGAACAGGATGACGCTCGCGCCCACCACCACCGCAGCCGCGGTGAGCAGCATGGGACGGAAGCGCACCGCGCCCGCGTCCACCACGGCATCTTCGAGCGGCATGCCCTGGCGGCGGCGCAGCTCGATGAAGTCGACCAGGATGATGGAATTGCGCACGATGATGCCGGCGCCGGCGATGAAGCCGATCATCGAGGTGGCGGTAAAGAACGCGCCCATCAGCGCGTGCGCCGGCAGGATGCCTACCAGGGTCAGCGGAATGGGCGCCATGATGACCAGCGGCGTGCGGAATGAATGGAACCAGCCCACCACCAGCACGTAGATCAGCACCAGCACGGCGGCAAACGCGAGGCCCAGGTCGCGGAAGACCTCGTAGGTGATGTGCCACTCGCCGTCCCACTTCATGGCGTAGCGATCGGACCGTTCGGGCAGAACGCTGGAGTACTGGGCGATCTCGTAACCCTCCGGGAGCTTGAGCGCCGCGATGGTCTTGCGCATGGTGAGGATGGCGTAGACCGGGCTCTCCTCTGCGCCCGCCAAGTCTCCGGTGACGTAAACGACAGGCCGCATGTTCTTGCGATAGACCGAAGGCTCGAGCGTTTTCCTTTCCGTGGTGGTGACTTCCGCGAGCGAAACGGATCCCCCTTGAGGCGTGGGCAGGCGCAGGGAGCCGAGCGTCTCAACACCGGAGCGCCCGGCGCGGCTCAGGCGCACTTCGATGGGCACGTCCTCGCGTGCTTCAGGCGCGTGCAGCAGGCCGACTACGGCGCCACCCAGTCCCATCTCCACCGTGCGGGTGACGTCGGCGGCAGAGATGCCGTGCAGCGCGGCCTTGTCCAGGTCCACCTTCATGTCGAAACGGGTCTGCGGGTCTTCGACGTACCAGTCCACATCGGTGACGCCCGGAGTCTGCTCGAAGATCTTGCGGATCTCGGCGGCCAGCGCGATCTGGCGCGTGTAATCAAGCCCGTAGACTTCCGCCACCATGGTTTGCAGCACCGGAGGGCCGGGCGGCACCTCCGCCACCTTGATGCGTGCGCCGAAGGGACGCGCAATCTTTTCCAGCTCGGGACGCATGCGGCGGGCGATGGCGTGGCTCTGCTGGTCGCGGTCGTGGCGCGGGAGCAGGTTCACCTGGATATCGGCCACGTTCGGGCCGCGGCGCAGGAAGTAATGGCGCACCAGGCCGTTGAAGTTGTAAGGACCGGAGAGCCCGGCGTAGATCTGGTAGTTCACGACCTCGGGCTGCTGTGCGACGTAGCGTCCCAGCGCCTGCGCCACGCGCGCGGTCTCTTCGAGCGTGGCGCCCTCGGGCATATCGATGATGATCTGGAACTCGCTCTTGTTGTCGAAGGGCAGCATCTTCACGCGTACGAGTCTGAGCGGAATGAGCAACACGGCCAGCAGCAACAGGCCCACCATGCCGCCGAGAAAAATCCAGCGGCGGCGGCGATGGGCCACGAGCGGCGTCATCAACCGGCGGTAGGTACGCGTGGTCCAGCCTTCGGCCTCGTGTTCACCGGCCGCCGATTCGCTGTAGTGCCGCAGCAGGCGCAATGCCGCCCAGGGCGAGACCACAAACGCCACTACCAGCGAGAACATCATGGCCGCCGAGGCGCCGACCGGGATGGGCCGCATGTACGGCCCCATCAGCCCCCGGACGAACGCCATGGGGAGGATGGCCGCGATCACGGTGAAGGTGGCGAGGATAGTGGGATTGCCCACTTCGTCCACGGCTTCCACGGCAACGTCGCTCAGCGTTCGCCCGCGACTCTCCGGCAATCGGAAGTGGCGCACGATGTTCTCCACCACGACGATGGCGTCATCCACCAGGATGCCGATGGAAAAGATGAGGGCGAACAGCGTCACCCGGTTCAGCGTGTAGCCGTAAAAGTAGAAGATGGAAAGCGTCAGCGCGAGCGTGACCGGGATGGCCAGCAGCACCACGCCGGACTCGCGCCAGCCCAGCGCCAGCGCGATGAGCAGCGTGACGGAAAGCGTGGCCAACAGCAGGTGCTTCAGCAGCTCGTCGGACTTGTCCTTGGCGGTCTCGCCATAATTGCGGGTCACGGTGACGTTCAGGTCCGCCGGCAGGAGATACCCGCGCAGCGACTCGACTTTCTCCAGCGCTGCGTGAGCGATCAGCGTGGCGTTCGCGCCCTTGCGCTTGGCCAGCGTGATGGTGACGGCCGGGTACTCAGCCGTGTCCTTTGCGCCGCTGCCGGCCGCGTTGCTGTATTGGACGTAGCTCTCCGGCTCGGCTGGGCCGTCCTCCAGCTTGTCGGCGACGTTGCGCAGGTAGATGGGGCGTCCCTGCGCCACGCCCACCACGACTTTCTGCAGTTCTTCCGCAGAGGTGAAGAAGCTGCCGGCATCCACCAGGAAGTCCTGGTTGTCGCGCGCGAAGCTGCCCGCCTGTCCGCGGCGGTTCGCCTGCTCGAGCTGGGAAGCCACGCCGGCGGGCGTGACCCCGTAGGCGGCCAGCCGCTGCGGATCGAGCACCACGCGCAGGCGGCGTGGACGCCCGCCCAGAATGGTGGTTTCGGAAACGTCGTCCAGTTGCTTGAGGGAATCCTCCAGCTCCGCCGCGATGAGCCTCAGCCGATACCCGTCGTAGCCTTTTCCCCAGAGCGTGAGCGCCAGGATGGGCACATCGTCGATAGAGCGCACCTTGATGAGCGGCTGCGAAACGCCAGGCGGGATGCGGTCGAAGTTGGAATAGAGCTTGTTGTACGTCTTGACGATGGCATCCTCTTCCTTCTGGCCCACATAGAAGCGCACGATCACCAGGCTCATCCCCGGCCGCGTGATGGAGTAGACGTATTCGACGCCCGGCACTTCGCGCAGCAGCTTCTCCATGGGGATGGTGGCGCGCTCGGCCACCTCGCGGGCGGACGCGCCCGGCACCTGGACGAAGACGTCCAGCATGGGCACGACGATCTGCGGCTCTTCCTCCCGTGGCGTCTGCCACGTCGCGAACAGGCCCAGCAGGATGGAGGCCACGACGACCAGCGGCGTGAGCTTGGAGTCGATGAAGGCGTGGGCCAGCTTGCCCGCGGCGCGCAACGCGTTCACGGCGCCACCTCGACTCGCTTGCCGGCCAGGTCACGGCTGCCCGGATCGGCCACGATACGGTCGTCCGCCTTCAGTCCGGAGAGCACCTCGACCCGCTCGCCCTGTTCCCGGCCCAGGGTCACAAACTGCAGGCGGGCAATGCCGTCCGGGTCGAGCAGGAAGACCGCGCGAACCTGCCCTCGCTCCAGCACAGCGGAGCGCGGCACCCGCAGCATGGGTCGTTCGCCGCGTGCATAACGCACACGCGCGAACAGACCGGAACGCAGCCTCGCGTCCTGCGGCAACTGCACTTTCACCAGAAAGCTGCGGCTAGCCGGATCGGCCGCGGGCAGCACCTGGGCGATTCTTCCGGTGAACTCCATGCCCAGCGCTTCCACGAACACGGGAACGGACTTCCCGATGGCGAGGTATTGCAGGTCCTGTTCATCCGCGGGAGCCTCGGCGCGGAAGCTGCTGGTGTCTTCGACCACGAACAGGGGCATGCCGGGAGTGGCGAGCGTGCCCGGGTCGGCGCGCTTCTCCGCCACTAAACCGTCGAACGGCGCGCGCACCCGCGTGTGCCCGAAGGCGGTCTGTGCCTGCGCCAGCTCGGCCTGGGCCTGAACGCGCCCGGCCTGCGCCATCTCGCGCTGCGCTGCGGCGGCGTCGTGGCGGGCTTGAATCTCGTCGAACTCCTGCGGGCTCACCGACTTCTTCTCCCGCAGGTCCTGATAACGCCGCAAAGTCGCGGAGGCCAGGTTGTAGTCGGCTTCTGCCGCAGCCGCCTGCTGCTCGGCGGCGCGCACTCCAGCCTGCGCGCGGTGCAGCGCGGCCTGAGGCGCGGAATCATCGATGAGCGCCAGCACTTGCCCCCGCCGGACGCGTTCGCCCTCGCGGGCAGCCACGTGGCGCAGAATGCCCATGGTCTCGCTGGACACAATCGCCGTCTGTGCTGCCCGAACCGTGCCGGTGACCTCTGCGAAATCCGGCGCGGGCTCCGCGGTCACGGCGACCACGCGTACGCCGCGCACGGTCTCGGCGGCCGCTGCCGGTTCCGCTTTCTTCTCGCTGCACCCCGACAGTACGAAGGCAAGCATGATCAGAAAAGAGGACAACTTCCACATACGCGTCATGGTTGCACCGCCGGAGAATGGGGACCCAGAATGCCTGTGGCCAGTTCCAGCGCAGCCTGTGCCCTCCGCAGCCGGAACACTGCGCCCCAGTAGTCGCTTTGCGTGCGGCGCGAGGTTTCCTCGACCCGCAGCAGGTCGGTGATGGTGTTGAGCCCGGCGTCATAGCGGTTCTGCGTGATGCGCAGGCTCTCACCCGCTTCCGACATCGCGGCGCGCATCACCTCCACGTGCTGGCGTGCCGCGTCGAGGTCGTAGTAGGCGCGGCGGACCTCGAGCCGCACCGCATCCTGCGCGGCCTGCCGCAACGCTGCCAGGCGCGCCGCGCCAGCCCGCTCGCGGGAGAGGCGCGCCGCCTTGGCCCCGCCCTGGAACAGGTCGAACTGCAGCTCGACCCCGCCCGTCCAGTTGGTGTTGCCGCCGCTGGTCAGCTCCTGGTTGTGCGCTTCCCAGCCGGCGAACAGATTCACCCGCGGCCCGAACGCGGATTTGGCCGCAGAGACGCTCTTCGCCTGGGCCGCCAGCTGCGCCTCGATCCGGCGCAGGTCCGGCCGCTTCGCCAACGCCTGCTGCTCCAACGCCTCGAGAGGCTCAACCGCGGGCGGCGCCGCGTCCGAGACTTCAGCCAGCTCGAAGCCTGTACCCATCTGTTCCCCCAGAACGCTATTCAACTGCGCACGCGCCAGTTTGGCGGCGTTGTCCGCGAGCAGGAGCTGATGCTGCCGTTCAGCTAGATTGACGCGGGCACTGAGCAGGTCGGACTCGACGGCCACACCGGCCGCGACCCGCGCCTGGCTGCGATCGCGTACGGCCTCAGCGGTGCGCAGCGACTGCTCCGCCACCTGCCGCTGCTTTTCGGCTTCCAGCACCGCCAGGTACGCCTCGACCGCGCGGAAGGCGATCTCCTGCTCGGTGCGCTCGAACCGGAGGTCGGCGGCCTCGCTCAGGCGCTTCGAGCGCGCCAGCTTGAACAGCTTGCCTCCGGAATCGAACAGGCTCCACTCGGTCCAGATGCGAGTGGAGAAATTATTGATGGGCGCGGGCGTGTTCAACTCGGCAAGCGCGAAATCGGCGGCGGTGAAGCGCTCCTGCCGCAGCTTGGTTCCGAAGACGAACACCGGGTCCGTACTGCGTGTGAATCCTTCCGAAAAGGAAACGGAAGGCAGCAGCTCGGCACGCGCCTCACGCACTCCGCTGGCGGCGGCATCGCGGTCCGCGACCGCGGCGGCACGCATCGGATTGGCTTCCAGCGCCCTGGCCACGGCTTGGGGCAGGGTCAGATTCGGCGGCGCCTGCCCTTGCGCTGAGCAGCAGGGCAGAACCACCATCCAGACCAGAAAAGCTCTGGCGGGTCGAATGAGTGACAGCATTACGCGGTACCTCCCACTCTCCCGGTCAGGGTATTCGGGGCAACGCACAACCGGCTGTGACGGATATCACGGGCAGGTCACGGGCTACAATCCTCATGACGCCTGTGATTCTTGTCACAGACCGGCTCCCGGGGTGCACGTAGGATGCCGACGAGGCACAAGTCCCGTTCCATGAGAGGAGAGATCCGGTGAAGCGTTTGTACGCAATCGTTCTGATTTCGCTGGCGGTGTTGGTCACAGGTGCGCTCGCCCGGCAGAGCTCAACTCCGGCGACGCCGGCTGGCTGTCCCATGATGGCCAAGCACGAAAAAGTGATGAAGATGGCCGCTGACCTCACGGCCAGCTTCGAGCGCGTGCGCACTGCCAAGGATGACGCCGCGCGCAAGGCTGCCTCCGACGAGCACGCCCGCTTGCTGGCCGAGTTCCAGCAGACGGTCAGCGAATCGATGGCTTGTGCCAGGAAGCAGGCGAGCGGATCAGCCGCCTGCGGCGAAGGCGGTTGCTGCAAGATGAGAGCCGAAGGCGCTGCCGGCTGCTGTGCCCAGGGAGCAGCTTGCTGCCAGGGTCACGCAAAGCATGCGGGCGCCGGCTGCTGTGCGGCGATGGCGCACGGGCAATAGACGCCGCATTCTAGTGGTCAAAGGACCGGCACTCCGCCCGGCCTTTTTGTTGATGTCCCCGCGCACGCTGCCGATCCCCCCAAAAAATCATGTCCGGGACAGCAGCTTGCTTTGCAGCATCGCTGCCATCCCGGACCGGTGAGCGTGGATGCTGCGATTACATCAGCACCCCGCGGGGCGGGATGTGATCCAGGTCACATGACTTCGTGACTAGGAAACCACCCTGTGCCCGGAGCCTCCATCGCCTTCGCCGGGTGCGCGGAGTATGATGCGGCGCGATGGAACTCCATCTGTTCCGCGACCAGCCCCACCGGCGCTACAACCCACTGCTGCGCGAGTGGGTGCTGGTTTCGCCGCAACGCGCCTTGAATCCGGGACTGCCAGCGGCCAAAGCGGCTCCACCGGCGGCCTCCATCTACGATCCGCGCTGCCGGCTGTGCCCCGGCAACGAACGCACCGGAGGCGTCCGGAATCCTGATTATGACGGTGTCGCCGTCTTCGAGGACGACATGCCGGCACTGCTGCCCGGAGCGCCGGAGGTTACCCTCGACGAGGGCAGCCTCATCATCGTACAGGGCGAGCCGGGGATCTGCCGCCAGGTGGCCTACATGGCGCGGCATGATCTCTCCTTCCCGCTGTTCACTCCTGCCGAAGCGCGCGCGGTAGTGGACGCCTGGGCGGAGCAGTACACTGCGCTCGGGCAGACGCCCGGCATCCGTTACGTGCAGATCGTTGAGCGGCGCGGCGGACACCCCCATTGCGACATCTGGGCCGGTTCGAGCCTTCCCAGCCGGCCCTTTCGCGAACAGGCATCGTTCACCGGATACTACGACGCGCGCCAGACCTGCCTGCTCTGCGATTACCTGGCGCTGGAGCAGGTGTATCGCGAGCGCGTGGTGTGTGAGAACGCGCTGTTCACCGCGCTGGCGCCCTTCTGGGCGGCGCAGCGATTGGAGACCATGGTGATAAGCCGGCGCCACACGACCGGGCTCGACCTGCTGGACAGCGAAGGGAGAGACGCGCTGGCCGACGTAATGCGCCGCCTTACCGCCCGCTTCGACAATCTTTTCCGCGCGCCGCTTCCTTACGTGATGGGACTGCACCAGCGCCCCACGGACGGTTTTCCGCACAGCGAGTGGCACCTGCACGCGCACTTCTATCCGCTGCTTCCGGCGGAATCGGAATCCGCAGAAGCCCTTGGCCTTGTTGCCTCGCGTCAACGCGATTCGACCCCGGAATCCGACGCCGCGCGCCTGCGCGACGCGCCCGAGGGCGAAGCGGTCGGCTGACCTCAGCGCAGGTTCATCATCAGCAGGCGGCGTTCGGTCATTTCTTCGATGGCGTAGCGCAGTCCCTCGCGTCCCAAACCGGAGTCCTTGGTGCCCCCGTAGGGCATGTGGTCGATGCGGAAGGTCGGTACTTCGCCCACCATCAACCCGCCGACCTCAAGTTCCTCGTAGGCGCGGAAGATCAGGCGCGCGTCGCTGGTGAACAGCCCGGCTTGCAGCCCGTACGGCGAATCGTTTACCAGGCGCAGCGCTTCCTGGAAGTCCTCGTACGGCTCCACAGTCACGACCGGCGCGAAGGCCTCTTCGCAGTTCACCTTCATCGCAGGCGTGGTGCCGGTGAGCACCGCGGGCTCAACCATCGAGCCGCGGCGTGCTCCACCGCAGTGCAGCCGGGCGCCGCCGGCCACCGCTTCCCGGATCCACTGTTCGGCGCGGCGCGCCGCGTCTTCGCTGATCAGCGGGCCGACGTCGGTGGCTTCGTCCAGCGGATCGCCCAGCTTCAGCGCCTGCACGCGCGGCACGAACTCGCGCAGGAACTGGCTGTGCACTCCGGCCTCCACCAGCACCCGCTGCACGGAAATGCAGCTCTGCCCGGCGTACGAGTAACCACCCATGGCACAGCGCTCGGCAGCGTAGGCGATGTCGGCGTCGGAATGCACAATGACGCCGGCGTTGCCGCCCAGCTCCAGCGTTACCCGCTTCTTGCCGGACTTCCTCTTCAGCTCCCAGCCCACTGCAGCACTGCCGGTGAAGGTCAGCATCCTGAGCCGATCGTCGGTGACGAGCATTTCCGCGACCGGGTTGGCGGCCGGCAGCACGTTCAGCGCGCCTGCCGGCCAGCCGGCGTCGTGGACGATCTGGGCCAGGGAAAGCGCGCTCAGCGGCGCTTGCGGCGCAGGTTTCAGCACCATGGTGCAGCCGGCGGCGATGGCCGGCGCGATCTTGTGTGCCACCAGATTCAGCGGAAAGTTGAAGGGCGTGATGGCAGCGATGGGACCGATGGGGAAGCGGCGCACCAGCGCCCAGCGGCCGGCGGTGGCGGCCTGCAGGTCGAGCGGCAGGTACTCGCCATAGATTCGCGTGCTCTCTTCAGCGGCGATGGAAAAGGTAAGGATGGCGCGGTCGACTTCCGTTCTCGCCGTCTTGATGGGTTTGCCAGCTTCGAGCGCGATGGTCCGTGCCAGCTCCTCGCGCCGCTCGGCGATCGTTCGCGCCGCGGTGCTCAACACCCGCTGCCGTTCGTACGCGGGCAGCTTGCGCGTGACGGCAAACGCCTGCACGGCCGCCGCGATGGCGGCGTCCATGTGCTGCGACGTCGCACGGAAGGTCGTGCCCACCACCGAGCCGTCGAACGGCGAGCGCACTTCAACCGCATCTCCCTCGGTGCGCCATTCTCCGCCCAGCAGGAAGCCGAATGACTTCGCCGCCGTGATGATCTCCGCCATCGTGGTCTCCCGAGTCGGAGCCTGGGTTCAGTGTACGCGCTCTACTACGCGTCGTGTCAGAAACGAATCTCTAGGCCTGCAGGGTCTTCAGGAGCTCTTCGGCGTATCGCGCCCCGTCTGGAGTCTCCTCGTGCTTGAAGTACACGAACACATCGCGGCCTGCAGCCAGATGTCCCCGCGTCTTGTTTGCGATCTCCGTGCGCTCCGCCGGCGAGTACTCCGGCTTGCGCAGCCGGAAGTAGAGGAAGTCCGCAGTCGCGACCTCCGGAACTTCCAGTTTTTCGCTTTCTGCGACACACAGCGCGGCGCCGGAATCCGCGAGCAGCTTGTAGACCTCGTCGCGGAACCAGGACGCATGGCGGAACTCGAACGCCGGCCGGGCGGCACGCGGAAGAAGTGTCAGGAAGTCCGCCAGCAACGCGGCGTCACACTTGAGGAATGGAGGCAACTGGAAGAGCACCGTGCCCAGCTTGCCCGCCTCCGCCATGGGCTGCAGCGAACCGAGGAAGCTGCGGGTGAATTCCTCCGCATTGCGCATACGCAGCACATGCGTGATGTTCTGATGCGCTTTCACGGAGAAGCGGAACTCCGCCGGCGTCACGCTGATCCAACCCTGCTGCATGGAGGCCGTGGCAAAGCGGCGGAAAGTGACGTTCAGCTCCACCGAGTTCAGCCGCGTGGCGTAGAACTCGAGAAACTTCTTCGACGGCAGCTTCGCAGGGTAGAAGTCCGGCTTCCAGCTCGGATACGACCATCCCGAGGTGCCGGCGTAGAGTCGGGCCATGGCCTTCGCAATCTATCACCCGCCGCGGAAGCTGGACAACGCAGGCTCCGTGCCGCATTCTTGTGCACGCGATGGATCAACCGGATTCTCTCCGTATCGCCCTGCAGTTCGTCGAGCACATCAACCGCCACGACGTGGAGGCCATGTGTGTTCTCATGACCGAGGACCATCGCTTCGTGGACGGGCTGGGCAACGAAGTGCGCGGACGCGACAACATGCGCGAGCCTTGGCGCACCTACTTCGCCTGGTTCCCTGATTACACCATCATCGTGGAGTACAGCTTCGAGCGCGGTGATGCCGCGGCCCTGATCGGCAACGCTCGTGGCACGTACGCCGTTCAGGGTGACCTGGATCCAGCGCGGCAGTGGGAGATTCCCGCGGCCTGGCTGGCCGTCGTCCGCGAGGGCCTGGTGGCGGAGTGGCGCGTCTATGCCGACAACGAACCGGTGTGGAAGGTCATGGGCGTCACGCGCTACTGACGGACCTCGACCACCGCCACCTTGTTCACCCCGCTGCACGCCAGATAGAGTTTCCCGTCCGGAGTCGCGACCATGTGACGCACCACGCCGCCGCCCGAAGGAATCGGCCAGCTACGGAACGTCTTCGTCCGCGGATCGAAGCGCACCAAGGTGTTCGGGCTGACCCCGGCTTCGCTGAACCATACCATCCCGTCCGGCGTGATGGCGATCCCGTACGGATTGGGCATGGGCTGGCCGGGCGTGGGCCACTCCTCGACCTTGCCGGTCTTCGGATCCAGGTGACCCAGGTAGCCACGCGCGTAGTCGGTGTAATAGAGGGTATCGTCCGAAGCGACGGCCAGACGCCGCGGCCGCGCCCCCTCCGGCAGCGTGTACTCGGTGATCTTCATGGTCGCCGGATCGATGCTGGCCAGCTTGTTGGTGTTGAACTCGCAGAAAAACGGAACGCCCTTCGAGTTCACCACGATCCCGTAGGGGCGCGAATTCGTCGTGGGCGATTCGCGCAGTTCCACCTTGCCTGTTCTCGGGTCGAGGCGCCCGACCATGTTCCCGCGCTGCACCGTGAACCACAGCACGCCTTTCTGGTCGAGGATGGGCGTGTGCGGATCCACCGCGCGCGCATCCGGCATCGCGTACTCGGTCACCGTGCCGGTCTTCGCGTCGAGCTTGCCGACGTGCGCCTTGTAATTGCCCGTGTACCAGATGTTGCCCTCGGCGTCGGCTACCAGGCCATGCGGACCCGACTGCGGCGTCTTCATGGCGTACTCGCGGATGGCGCCCGTCTTGGGATCCAGCCGTCCCAGCGTGTTCGCGTTCTGGCCGGTGTACCAGAGCGCGCCATCGGGCGCGACCGCGGGATCGTGAGGGCGCGACGAGGGTGTCGGCACGTCCCACTCCTTTATCTGAACTTCGATTTCGCCTGCCGGCGCCGCGGCGAACAGCGCGGCAGTCGCCATCAGAAGAATGAAAGCCAACCCGTACGGACGCATCACTGGGCTCCTGTCAGGAACTTGTATTGCGCTCCGCTCAGCGGAACTACGGAGAGCCGGCCCTGCCGCACCAACGGCGAGTCGGCGAACAGCCGGCTTCCCTTGACCTCGGCCAGCGTCACCGGCGTCTTGAGAGGCTGTCCCGCCGCAATGATGACTTGCGGGGACTTCGGGTCGCTTGCGTCCACCTTCGCCACCGAAGCCGTTCCGACGGCGCGCTTCTCATCGCCGGTGTGATAGATCACCAGCTTCTCGCCCGGCTTCATGGCGCGCAGGTTCTTCAACGCCACCGGATTGGTCACGCCGTCCCACAGCGTCTTCTTGTCGCGCACCAGGTCGTCGAAGGAATACTCCGACGGTTCGGTTTTCAATAGATAGGGCATGGAGAGAAATTACCAATTACAAATTCACAATGACAAATTCCTACTCCTTCGCGAGCTTCAGCAGCCGCTTTCCCGCTTCGTCCAGGGTCGCGTCCTTCTTGCAGAAGGCGAAGCGGACCTGCTGGGCGCCGTCGCGCGGATGGTTGTAGAAGCTGGAGCCGGGCACCACCGCCACCCCGGCCTCTTCCACCAGGTAGCGGGCAAAGGCCACATCGTCCGGGAAGCCGAAGCTGCGGATGTCGGTCATGATGTAGTACGCGCCGCGCGGCACGTAGGCGAGGAAGCCCGCCTGGTGGAGCGCCGCCAGCATCCGCTCCCGCCGCGCCCGGTACGCAGCCGCCAGCTCCTGATAGTACGTCGCCGGCAGAGCCAGCGCCGCAGCGCCGGCCTCCTGCAGCGGTGCGGCTGCACCCACGGTGAGGAAGTCGTGCACTTTGCGGATGGCGCCAGTCAAGTGCGGCGCCGCGACCGCCCAGCCGACCCGCCAGCCGGTGACGCTGTAGGTTTTCGACATCCCGTTGATGGTCACGGTGCGGTCGCGCATGCCCTCCAGCCGCGCGATGGAGATGTGCTCCCGCCCGTCGTACAGGATGTGTTCGTAGATCTCGTCGGTGAGCGCCAGCGCGTCGAACTCCACGCACAGGTCGCGGATGAACTCCAGCTCCGCGTGCGTGAACACCTTGCCGGTGGGATTGTTGGGCGTGTTGACGATGACGGCTTTGGTGCGCTCGTTGAAGGCCGCGCGCAGCTCCTCGCGGTCGAACGTCCATTCGCCCGCAGGATCCTCCGGCGGACGCAGTTTCACGAACCGGGGCTGGGCGCCGGAGAGGATGGCGTCCGGCCCGTAGTTCTCGTAGAAGGGCTCGAAGATTACCACCTCATCGCCCGGGTTGGTCACCGCCATCAGGGAGGCGATCATGGCCTCGGTCGAGCCGCAGCACACCGTGATCTCGCGTTCCGGATCGACCTCCAATCCCTGCCACGCCTGCATCTGCCGCGCAATCGCCTGGCGGAGGCTCTTCGCGCCCCAGGTGATGGCGTATTGGTTGATGTCCGCCGCGATGGCCTGCTGTGCCGCACGCTTCACTTGCTCCGGCGCCGCAAAATCCGGAAATCCCTGCGCCAGGTTCACCGCGCCGTGGAGCATCGCCTGGCGCGTCATCTCGCGGATCACGCTCTCGGTAAACCGCTCCGCTTTCTCGCTGACCATCCGCTTGGTGGAGACCGGACTCTTCGTGGACATGATGGGTCTTGATTACTCCGTCTTCGTGCGCGTTTCCAGCCAGAAGGAGACGCCTTTCGGCGCGACGCCCGCCAGCTCCGGCCGCGACCAGAAGGACTGCAACACTTCCATCACGTCCGGCTCCTTACTGATGAACGCATTGGGCAGCACGATGCTGTAATCCTGGTGCCCCGCAAGCAGGCTGGCCGCCAGCAGATACTGTTCCGAGTAGTACCACTCCGCGCGTTCCGGCATGTAGTCGTACGGCAGGTCGATGTCGTGAACGTGCACCAGCACGCCCGGTTTCAGCCGCGGCAACACGTCGAGAAAGAACACCGTCACATCGGAGTTCATGAAGCTGCGGTGCGAGCCGTCCACGAACAGCATGTCGCCTCGGCCGAGCTCGTCGAAACGCGCCAGTTCCACATCTTCCAGGCCGTGACGGATCACCTCGTCGCACAGGGCGTCGATCTCGGCGCGTGGCCGCGGATCGATCGACGTCACCCGCGTCCCCAGCCCGTGATCGCGGAGGGCGCGGCGCACTACTTTGGTCGAATAGCCCGAGCCGACTTCCATGTAGCGTGCCGGCTTGCGCTGCGCCACCAGCGCATACAGGGCCAGGGTATCCAACCCGTCCAGCCAGTTGTTGATCCAGCAGGGCTCGGTCGAATGCTTCTCCGCTCGGAGAGGAATCTTCACCAGGAACGGCTCCAAGGCGAGGAAACCACGCAGCATCTCACGATAGCGCGCCTTCTCTTGGGAGAACAGCGCGTAGAGCTGCGGGTGCGGAGGCCGACCGTAACCGTAGCGCGGCACCGGCCGCACCGCGTAGTCGAGGAAGATGGGGTAATACCCCTTCAGCAGCCGCGGGATGTTGTACAGCACGTACAGGAACCCGTTGCGGCGCGCGATTCGCTTCAGGGCCCTGGCCATGGCCCAACCTTATAGCAGGCGCGGCCGCAGCCTTGCACCTTCGGCGCGCACCTGCCCGCTCTACGTCCCGCCACCCTTGCCGGGAATGAAGTACACCTCTTCCTTCATCGCTTCCTTGGCGAAACCCTTGCGCTTGAGGATGCCCTTGCCGTTCTCGATCATGTCCGGATGTCCGCAGAGATAGGCGGTCGTCTTCGCCGGATCGAGCTGCCACAGATCGGTGTACTTGCGGATCAGATCATCCACGCGGCCGGTTTCGCCCTTCCATTCCGGGTCCTCCCACGGACGGCTGATGGTGTGCACGGCTTCCAGCCACGGCACTTCGCCGGCGATCTTTTCCGTCTCCCCGCGATAACCCATCTCCCACGACCGGCTGGCTCCGCTCACCAGGAAGAAGCGATGCGGCTCCGGATACTTGCCCTCCTTCCAATCGCGATAGAGCGTCCTCAGGTAGCTGACGTAGGGCGCCATGCCCGTTACCGTGCACAGCAGCAGGTGGCTGGTGCGCCCGCTCTTGAAGTCGATGGTGAAGTGGCCCTTTGCGGCCTTGCGCATCAGCACTTCATCGCCCGGCTGCAGCTTGTAGAGCAGCGGCGTCAGCTCACCCTGCGGCACCAGTTCGAAGAAAAACTCGATCTCCTTCTCGTACGGCGAGGAGACGATGGAGTACGGCCGCTGCACCAGCTTCTGTTCGGTCTGCACGGCCAGCGTGGCGTACTGGCCCGCGGCGAACTTGAATTCGCCGCCCGGATCAACGCGGATGCTCCATAGGTCGGGAGCAAAGTCCTTGCGTTCCAGGATCCGGGGCCGGTAGAACTTGTCGTCGCCAGCAGCCATTCCTGCACCTCGCACCGCGTGAGTTTAAGGCTCCAAAGCTTACCACTAGGCGCAACGCTGGGACTGCCTCAGCCAAGAGCCAAAAGCTAAGAGCTGACTGCTGACCGCTAACCGCCGTCTTCTACCCGTACGGGTAGAAGACGTAGAACAGCAGCGACAGCGCCCCCAGCACCCACATTCCCGAACGCACTTCGCGGCTCCGTCCGGCCACCAGCTTCGCGAAGGGATAGAGCACGAACCCGGCGGTGATCCCGATGCCCAGGTTGTAGGTGAAACTCATGAGTGTGACCACGGCGAACGCCGGGATCAGTTCGGTCAGGTCGCCGAAGTTGATGCGCGTGATAGGCTCCAGCATCAGCAGGCCCACGATGATCAACGCCGGCCCGTAGGCCTGCGGCGGAATGGCCGCGACAAAGGGCGAGAAGAACAGGGTCAACCCGAACAGCCCGGCGGTAATCACCGCAGAAAAGCCCGTGCGCCCGCCCGCTTCCACGCCCGTCGCCGATTCGATGTACGCGCCCGCCGTGGTCGTGCCTGCCGCGGCGGCGAACGTGGTGGCCAGCGCGTCCACCAGCATGGGGCGCTCGATCTGCGGCAGGTCGCCTTCGGCGTCCAGGAAGCCCGCGCGCGCCGCCACCCCGATCAGCGTGCCCATCGTGTCCACGAATGACATCACGAACACCGTCAGCACCACGGCAAAGAAGCCCAGGTCGAGCGCGCCTGCCAGGTCCATCTTCAGGAAGATCGGTTCCAAACTCGGCGGCATGCTCAGCACCTTTTCCGGAGGCGCAGCCACTCCCGCTACGTAGGACACCACGGTGCTTCCCAGGATGCCCAACAGGATGGCGCCCGGGGCGCGGCGGATCATCAGCACCGCCATCAGCAGGAAGCTGAAAACGGAAACCAGCAGAGCGGCCGAGCGCAGGTCGCCGATGTGCACCGGCGCGCCCGGCGTTCCCAGCTTCACGATCCCGCTGACGTTCAGCCCGATGAAGGTCATGAACAGTCCCACACCCACCGCAAAGCTGTAGCGCAGCGTGGGCGGCACGGCGCTCACCAGCCACTGCCGCACCCGCATTACCGTGAGCAGGATGAACAGCACGCCGCCCAGGAACACCGCGCCCAGCGCCGCCTGCCAGGAGAAGTGCAGCAGGCCCACCACGGTGAACGCGATGAACGCGTTCTCGCCCATGTACGGAGCCACCGCGAACGGCCGCCGTGCGTACAGGCCCATCAGCAGCGTGCCGAAGATGGCGGTCAGAATGGTGGCCTCCGCCGAAGGACCCGCCGGAATGCCCGCCGCGCTCAAAATCGCAGGATTCACCACGACGATGTAGGACATCGTCAGAAACGTGGTCACCCCGCCGAGCACCTCGCGGCGGAAGTCCGTGCGGTGTGCTTCGAACTCGAAGTATCTGCGGATGCGGTCGCCGATGGGCGTCTCTCCCCGGGCCGGGAAAATATACCGAAGTGGAAACCGATTCCCCAACACTGAACCCTACCCCCGAGCAGGCCATTCATCTTCATAAGCGGACAATGTCCGCCGTTTGACGTCCCGCTCCTGCGCCGTTTACCTTGCTCGCCCGTGGCCGTGGATCCTCCACATCACGCGCTGGAAAAGCTGAGCGCCGGCGAAATGCGCTTCGAGCGCCTGCGCCGCCGCGTCGGCCTGTGGCTGGCGCCGGCCGCGTTTCTCGCGGTGCTGCTCGCGCCCTTCCCGAATCTTCCGCCCGAGGCGCACCGTCTGGCGGCGGTGATGGTGGCGGTGGTCGTGCTCTGGATGAGCGAGGCACTGCCGCTGCCCGTGACGGCGCTGGCCGGCGCCGCGGCCTGCGTGCTGCTCGAGGTGGCGCCCGCCAAGGACGTGTTCGCTCCCTTCGCCGACCCGTTGATGTTCCTGTTCATCGGCGCCTTCATTCTGGCGCGCGCTCTGTTCGTCCACAACCTGCACCGCAGGCTGGCTTTCGGCGTGCTCTCTCTGCGCTGGGTGGGTGCGCGCCCGGGACGCATCCTGTTCGCCTTCGGCGCGGTCACCGCGTTTTCCTCGGCGTGGATTTCCAACACCGCCACGACTGCCATGATGTTCGCCATCGGCTTGTCCATTCTGGCCTTCCTGTTCGAGTACACGGACGGCGTGGGCGGCGTCTCCGCACGCCGCTATGCCACCGGGCTCATGCTCATGACCTCGTTCGCGGCCTCCATCGGGGGCCTGGCCACGCCCATCGGCACGCCGCCCAACCTCATCGGCCTCAGCTTCATCCGCCAGCTTGCCGGCGTCGAGTTCCCCTTCTTCCGTTGGGTGATGATCGGCGCGCCCGTCGTGCTGCTGCTCTATTTCTTCCTGTTCGCCTACCTGAACTACCTGAGCGGCGCGGGCGTGGCGGAAATCCCCGGCGGCAGCCAAATGCTGCATCGCGAAAAGCAGAAGCTCGGACCCTGGACGCGCGCGCAGAAGTCCACCTTCGCCGCCTTCCTGGTCACCGTGGCCTTGTGGGTCGTTCCCGGTTTCGTGGGCTTGTTCGCCGGTGCGAACAGCCCGGCCTACCGCCTGCTCTCCGAGCGCCTGCCGGAAGCCGTGGCCGCTCTGGTCGGAGCGCTGCTGCTGTTCCTGCTGCCGGGCGACGGCGATCGCCGCGCCATCACCTGGGAAGAAGCGGTAAAGATCGACTGGGGCGTCGTGCTGCTCTACGGGGGCGGCTTTGCGCTGGGTGTGCTCAGCTTCCAGACCGGATTGGCGGAAGCGGTCGGCCGCGGCATCACCGGCCTGCTGCCTCTGCACGGCTCACTCGGCCTGCTCATCGCTTCCACGGTCGCGGCCGTGCTGCTCTCCGAGACCACGTCGAATACCGCCTCTGCGAACATGATCGTTCCGGTCGTCATCGCCATCGCGCGCGCCTCAGGCCTGGACCCGCTCGAGCCCGCGCTCGGCGCGACCTTCGCTGCCAGCCTGGGCTTCATGCTGCCCGTTTCCACCCCGTGCAACGCCATCGTCTACGGCTCGGGGTACATCCCGCTGGGCCGCATGATCCGCTACGGCCTGTTGCTGGACCTGGCCGGTATCGTCGTCATCGTGGCCCTGGTCCACTGGGCGATGCCATTTCTTCGTTAAGAGACAGCTGCGGATTCACCACAGATGAACGCCGATGCAAACCGAAGTGTTCATGCTTGGAAATCCGTGTTATCGGTGCAAATCCTGGGCGGAGTCCTCTTAAGGCAGCGGTTGTAAGACCGCATTCACCAGGAACGGATCGTTGAACTCCGTCTTGTCGCCGGCGCGTTTTCCGGCCACCGGCATCAGGCGCGCGGAAAGAGGCTTCTGCAAGCGCACGGCCATGGTCGCCATGTCGCCGATGATGCGCTCCAGTTGCTCGGCCGTGATCTCGCCCGGTAGCGGGACGGTATCGAGGCCGGTGCCGCACACCGCCGAGTAAGCCAGCAGTTCGTCCACCGTGATGGCGCCTTCGCTCCAGCGCCGGGCCAGCGTTTCGTCCTCCAGCACCGGCAGCATCAGCCCGGAATAACCGGCGCGCTTCACCGGCAGCGAGCGCAGCACGCCGGTGATCACGGCCACGGCGGTCATGGTGCCGCTCGCACCCACGTGGTGGCCGGTGAAGCCTTCGATGGCCGCGCCGATCGAGACCTGTTTCAGCGGCGCGGGCGAAAGATCGAGCCCTCCATACTTCCATCCCGTGCGCAGTTCCACGGTAAGTGCGACCTGCTCGATCTGGTCGGCGTATTGCCCGAGCGCCAGTTCCAGCGCATGCCGTGCCAGTTCCGGGTCCCGCGACGAAGCCAGCGCTTCGGCCACTACGTTGGCTGACTCCAGGCCGATGGCAAACTCGTGTCCTTCGCCGTTGTGATACGCGGCGGGGAAAAACGGCGTGCCCGAGGGGACGCGCGCCGCGGCCGCAAAGTTGAAGTTGGCCTGCGGCGACGTTTCGCTGAGCGACTTGACGATTCGGGCCGCGGCCCGAACTCCTCTCCAGTGCACCCCTTGCTCATCGGCCACCGTGAGGCTGGCATTCAACAGCTTGGTCTGGCGCAGGATGTCCACAAGCAGATCGGCCTGCGCCGCATCGTCCGAGTCCAGCGGCATCGCCGGGCCGATCGCCGGGTCGAACTGCTCGGCGCGCGCCAGCTCGTCGTACTCCTTGAAGAAGGCCAGCGCTTCCTCCCGCGACAGCCCGCGCACATACTCCGGGAAGGGCTGCGTGGCGATGCGCAGCGACTGCACCTCGTATCCCGCCTGCTGGAACGCCTGCCGTGCCTGCCGCAGCATCCCCAGCGCCTCGTGCACCTGGTGCTGGTAACGCGCGCGATCCAGCTTCACGAAAGCGGTGATGGCGCGCACCTTCGGCTTCTCGGCGCCGATTGCCGGCAGCGGTATTGCAACCAGGGCCGCGAGCGCCATGCGTGGCAGTGCGAGCTTCCAACCCCAACCTAGAAATCGAGGACGAGTTTGTTGCATAGATCACCTTCATTGCGCATGAACGTGCTCAGCTTGAGGACGGCCTGCAACCTATCACAATCCCTTCGCCTGCCGGAACTCGCGCACCACGTCTTTCACGTCGCGATGCTCGCCATCCACGGCGTAGTTCAGGCGGCGCATGTCGTCCTCGGTGATGCGGCCCGCCAGTTCGGCCAGAGCGGCGCGCACCTGCGAATGCCGCGCGAGCGTTTCCCTGCGCACGATGGGCACCGCATCGTAGGGCGGGAAGTAATGCCGATCATCCTCCAGCACCACCATGCCCAGCGCGGAGATTACGCCATCGGTGGCGCTGCCCGCGACCATATCCACCTGTCTTTCCTGGAGCGCACGATAGAGCAGTCCCAGGTCCATCACCCGCGGCGGCTCGGCGAAACGCAGGCCGTAGGTGGCGACCAGGCCCTTGTAGCCGTCGGGCCGCTCCAGGAATTCGTAGCCGATGCCTAATCGCCACCGCGGCGCCTGCGCCGCTGATTGCGAGAGCGTGCGCAAATTCAGCCGCTGTGCGTCCTCGCCGCGAATCACCATGGCAAAGGTGTTGTTGAAGCCCAGCGGCTCACCCACTTCCAGGCCGAACTGCTCGCCGTAACCGTGCCGCACGCGCTCCAGCACTTCCGCGCTGGTTCCGTGTGGCTCCTGCTTCAGGATGGCCGAGAGCGCCGTGCCCGTGTATTCGACATACAGATCGAGGCGGCCCGCGAGAATCGCCTGATGGCAGATGTAGCTGCCTGCCAGGTAAAAGCGCCGCTCGACGGGCAGCCCGGTGCGCGCTTCGATGTGCTGCGCCATCAGTTCGCCCAGAACGACTTGCTCGGTGAAGTTCTTCGAGCCGATGACGATGCGCTCTTCGCGCGCGGGGCCGCAGCCCGCGAGTGCAACGAGCGCCAGAAGCGCGATGCATCGCAATCGCTTCATCTGATTCGCGGCCGTCCTCAAGTCATTTCCGAGCGAAGCTAGGAATCCCTACTCGAGTGCGATTGTCGGAGATAGGGATGCTCCGCTTCGCTCAGCATGGCCATGCAGCGCCAATCTCCCTTTCGTTACGCCGCAGGCCGCAAGCGCCGTTCGAGCAATCCCAATCCCTGATCGGCGAGCAAGGCCAGCGCGGCCGCGGGCACCGCTCCGGCCAGGATCAACTGGTTGTTGACGCTGGCCACGCCCCGGAAGATGAACTCGCCCAGGCCGCCCGCGCCGATGGCGGCGGCGATGGTCGCCACGCCCACGCTGATCACCGCCGCCACCCGCACGCCGGCCAGGATGACGCCCAGTGCCAGCGGCAATTCCACCTGCCACAGCACCTGGCCGTCGGTCATGCCCATGCCGCGTGCGGTCTCACGCACTGCCGGGTCCACGCCCATGATGCCGGTGTAGGTGTTGCGGATGATGGGCAGCAGGGCATAGAGCGTCAGCGCGGTGATGGCCAGGCGGTCGGCGCGCGCTCCCAGCCAGGGCAGCGGCAACAAGAAGCCAAACAACGCCAGGCTGGGAATGGTCTGCATGACGTTGGCCGAACCCAGCACCGCACGCCTCAGTCCCGGCACGCGCGTGAGCAAAACACCCAGCGGCAGCCCAATGCCCACCGCCAGCGCCATCGCCGCGCCTACCAGCCACAAGTGCTCCAGGCTCAGGGTGAAGATTTCAGCCCGATACTTCAGCAGGAAGTCGAACATGGGTGGAGAGGGTACTCCGGCCGGGGAGAAAAGACGAGCGGCAATACCCCCTCCCCCTATACCCTGGGTCTTTGAAAACACAGGACTTGCCGGTCGCGGTGTGCGGAGGTCTTTGATTTCAAAGAGCTTAAGTCCTCGGTCTTTGATTCCGAAGGACTTAGCTGTGAATCAATCACAGCAGTTGAATAATAACAAAAAGACAATGGGGTGTCAAGAGATTCTTTGCGCGATGGGCTGATTTCTTGCAAGTTACTGCAGAGGGTCAGCGGACGACAGGAGAGGCGGGAGGGTCGGTGGCTTTCGCTTCTTGCTCCGGAAGCCCTTGCCGAACAGTTCTTCGGTGAGCGCGAGGGAAAACTGCTCAACGACAGTTCAAACCGCTTCCGCCACTACGGCTCCCCAAGACATGGCGTAAGACTAGCAGCTTCAACGACGAGTTCGACAGGGAGCATGTTGCTGACGAAGGATTGCGGCACTTGTGGCCTCCTCCGTGTCGCCCGCTTCACGGGCTGGCCGCATCCTACCTCCACCGGTACCCAGCCCTTACGGGCTGGGCTAATCTGTTCCGGCCCTGCGGGCCTGCGGGTCCCTCGCCCCTCTTGTTCTCATCGCCCCCAAGAAAAAAACTGCTTGACAGGATCTAGGGCGCGCCTCCGTCCACGCCGCGAAACGCCGCCAAGTAGGACACCACCGCTGCATCGGTCGAACGCGTGAACTCCTCCGGCGAGTACAGGCCGAGCAGGCGGCCTTCGTCCACCAGCCCGATGCGCGTTCCGAGCAGCAGCGCTTCGCGCAGGTCGTGGGTGACGAAGACGATGGTCTTGGCCAGGCGGCGCTGCAGAGCGAGGAATTCGCGCTGAATCTCCGCCCGAGTCAGCGGATCGAGCGCGCCGAAGGGCTCGTCCATCAGCAGGATGGGAGGGTCGGCGGCGAGCGCCCGCGCCACGCCCACCCTCTGGCGTTGTCCGCCGGAGAGCTGGTGCGGGTAGCGCGCGCGGAACTGCGCTGGTTCCAGGCCCACCAGTGCCAGGAGTTCTTCCACGCGGGCGCGGCGGCGCTCTTCCGGCCAGCGTTCCAGGCGCGGCACCACTTCCACGTTGCGCTCGACGGTGAAATGGGGAAAGAGGCCGGTCTCCTGGATGACGTAGCCGATGCGACGGCGCAGGGCGATGGCATCCCACTCGCGAGTGGAGCGGCCCTCGACGCGGACCTCGCCCGCGCTCGGCTCCAGCAGCCGATTGATGAGTTTGAGCGCGGTGGTCTTGCCCGATCCGCTGCGGCCCAGCAGCACCAGGGTTTCACCGGCACGCACCTCGAGATTGAGGTCCGCGAGCAGCGTGCGCTCGCCCGCCCGGAAGGAAACCTGGCGGAATTCGACGGCGAGATGGTTCGCACCGGGCACGGCGTCATTGTGCTCCCGGGGGCGATGCATGAGCAATGGTGGCTGCGCTGTGGGAAGGAACGGTACAATCCCGCCAGTCTTTGGGGAATGCGAGGATGGCGAGAGCCGAAGATGCCCTGCCGCCGGGCGGCCTGCGCGGCTTCTGGTGCCTGATTGCAGCGCAGTTCCAGAACGCGTTCAACGACAACGCGTTCAAGAACCTGCTGTTCTTCCTCATCCTGGGGATGAACCTGCCGGCGGCGGAACGCGACCGGCTGGTGCTGGTGCTGGGCATCGTGTTCGCCACCCCGCCCATCCTGTTCTCCATGAGCGGCGGTTTTCTGGCCGACCGCTTCAGCAAGCGCACGGTCGCGCTGGCCACGAAGTTGCTCGAAGTCGGAGTGATGCTGGTGGCGCTGGCAGCCCTGGCGCTGCACAACATCCCCTTATGCCTGGCGGCGCTGTTCCTGATGAGTTCACAGAGCGCGCTGTTCGCGCCTACGAAGTACGGCATCCTGCCTGAGCTGCTGCCGGAGAAGCGGTTGTCGTGGGGCAACGGCGTGCTGGAACTGGGAACGTTCCTGGCCATCCTCGCCGGCATCATCGCCGGGCCGCTGCTGGCGGAGTGGTTCGCGGGACGGCAGGCGTGGTCGGGTGCGCTGCTGCTGGGACTGGCCGTGATCGGGCTGACGTTCGCCACGGGGATCCCGCGCCTCGCCGCTGCCGATCCCGAAAAGAAGTTTCGCGCCAATTTCCTGGCAGAACTATGGGAGCAGATCACGCACATCCGCGGCGACCGCGTGCTGGTGCTGGCGGTGGCCGGCAACACCTACTTCTTCTTCATCGCCGCGCTGTTGCAACTGAACATCCTGCTTTTCGGGAACGACGTGCTGCGGCTGGGCTACGTGGAGAACGGATATCTCTCGGCCGCCATCGCGGTGGGCATCGGCCTGGGCAGTTTGGCGGCCGGCTACCTTTCCGGGAACAAGATCGAGTACGGCCTGGTGCCGCTGGGGTCGCTGGGCATGATGATTTTCGGCGGGGCGCTGGCGTACGGCGGCCACAGCTTCCGCGAAGTGCTGGCACTGTTGGGCCTGCTGGGATTCTTCGCCGGGTTCTTCATCGTTCCCATCAACGCACTGCTGCAGCATCGCCCGGAGGAAGAGCGCCGGGGCGGCGTGATCGCGGCCGCGAACCTGATCTCGTGGATCGCCGTGGGGCTGGCGGCGGCGGCCAACTTCGCCCTCACGCAAGTGGGCCTGGGGCCGCACGAGATCTTCCTGTTCTGTTCGGTGCTGACCCTGGCGACGACCGGGTACGCGATCTTCCTGCTGCCGGACGCGCTGCTGCGCCTGGGACTGGTGCTGCTGACGCACTCCGTCTACCGCATCCGACTGGAGGGACGAGACAACATCCCGGAGAAAGGCGGTGCGCTGTTCGTCTGTAATCACCTGTCATTCGTGGACGCGCTGCTGCTGATGGCGGCCACGGACCGGCGGGTGCGCTTCATCATGTTCAAAGGGATCTACGAGCATCCCATCGTGAAGCCGTTCGCCAGGGTCATGCGGGCCATTCCGATTTCGTCGCAACTGCGGCCGCGGGAGATGATCCGCTCGCTGCGCGCGGCCAGCGACGCCATCCGCGACGGCGAAGTGGTGTGCATCTTCGCCGAAGGACAGATTACGCGCATCGGACACCTGCTGCCCTTCCGCCGGGGATTGGAGATGATCATGAAGGGCATCGAAGCGCCCATTATCCCGGTGCATCTGGACGAGGTGTGGGGCTCGATCTTCAGCTTCGAGCGCGGGCGCTTCCTGTGGAAGGTGCCGCGGCGCGTGCCGTATCCGGTGACGGTGAGCTTCGGCAAGCCGCTGTCGCCCTCGGCGACCCCCATGGAGGTGCGGCAGGCGGTGATGGAGTTGCAGACGGAAGCCTACAAGCATCATCGCGCGCGCATGCGCCCGTTGCACCGCATGTTCCTGCGGCGGGCGCGGTGGCATCCGTTCCGTTTCGCCATGGCCGACGGACGTGTGCCCCACATGAGTTTCGCGACCACGCTCACACAAGCCATGTTCGTAGCCCATCGCCTGGCCGGCGTGTGGAAGGGCCAGGAGATGGTGGGCGTGCTGCTGCCGCCTTCGGTGGGCGGCGCGCTGGTGAACATCGCGGCCTCGTTCCTGGGCAAGATCCCGGTGAACCTGAACTACACGGCGTCCGCAGAGGTGCTGGAGTCGTGCGCGCGGCAGTGCAGCCTGCAGACAGTGATCACCTCGCGGCTCTTCCTGGAGAAAGTGAAGATCGAGGTCCCGACGCGCGCGGTCTTCCTGGAAGACGTGGTGGAGAAGCCGCGGCTACACGAGAAGCTGATGTCGCTGCTGATCGCGTGGACGTTCCCCGAGGAGCTGGTGGAGACGGCGCTAGGCGCAGAGAAACGGACCTCGCTCGACGATCTGGCCACGGTGATCTTCTCCAGCGGTTCGACCGGCGACCCCAAGGGCGTGATGCTCACGCACTTCAACATCGGCTCGAACCTGGAGCAGATCGCGCAGACGTTCGCGCTGCGCCCGAAGGACCGCATCCTTGGCATCCTGCCGTTCTTCCACTCCATGGGGTACACGGTGACGCTATGGCTGCCGGCGACACTGGGTGTGGGAGTGGTGTTCCATCCCAATCCGCTGGACGCCAAAGGCATCAGCGAGCTGGCGCGCGACTACCAGGCCACGTTCCTGGTGGCGACGCCGACGTTCCTGCAGGCCTACATCCGGCGCTGCTCGCCGGAGGACTTCGGCAGCCTGCAGTTCGTGCTGGTGGGGGCGGAGAAGCTGCCGGACCGCGTGGCGATGGCGTTCGAGGACACGTTCGGCCTGCGCCCGCTCGAAGGCTACGGCTGCACCGAATGCGCGCCGGCCGTGGCGGTGAACACGCGCGATTATCGAGCGCCCGGATTCCGCCAGGTGGGCGCCAAGCGGGGGTCGATCGGGCACCCGCTGCCGGGCGTGAGCGTGCGCATCGTGCATCCGGAAACGCAGGAGCCGGTGCCGATCGGGCAACCGGGGCTGCTGCTGGTGCGCGGTCCCAACGTGATGACGGGCTACCTGGGACGCCCGGAGAAGACCGCGGAGGTGCTGCGCGGCGGCTGGTACAACACCGGCGACATCGCCTCCATGGACCTGGACGGATTCCTGATCGTGTCGGACCGGTTGAGCCGCTTCTCCAAAATTGCCGGCGAGATGGTGCCGCATGTGAAGATCGAGGAGAAGCTGCAGGAGATAGCCGATATCACCGAGCAGGTGTTCGCCGTGACCTGCGTTCCGGACGATAAGAAAGGCGAGCGGCTCATCGTGCTGCACACCCTGCCCGAGGAGAAGCTGGAGCCGGTACTGGAACAGTTCGCCAACTGTGAGCTGCCGCCGCTGTGGAAACCCAAGCCCGGTCAGTT
The DNA here is from genome assembly GCA_035573675.1 of Terriglobales bacterium. Taxonomy (NCBI): domain Bacteria; kingdom Pseudomonadati; phylum Acidobacteriota; class Terriglobia; order Terriglobales; species Terriglobales bacterium. Next base: position 80,461 of record DATMAB010000006.1, on the reverse strand, counting down.
CTTCCACGTCGACAACATCCCCTATCTCGGGACGGGGAAGCTGGATTTGCGGAAGCTGAAAGACGTGGCCCAGAAGCTGGCGGCGGCGAGCGGGGAGACGGCGGTTGAATCAATCAATCAGTGAATCATTGAAAAGCCTGCGCCCACCAGCGGAGCTTCTCGCGAAGCCCTGGCCGCCGGGAGCGCATCACTTCTCGGTGCGGGCAATGGTGATGACGGTCTTGGAGTCCTGGCGTGCGATGGCGACCGTGATGAAGCCGTCCTTGGTGTCGGCCATGAGCGACTGCGTGTCGCCATCCTGGGCCATGATGCGGGCCTTGGGGAACTCCTCCTTGTAGAACTCCATCACCTTCTCGGGATCGTCGTCGGTTTCGAAAACGCCGCTCGCGACCTTCATGCCGCCGAACTCGACTGAACTGGAGCCGCCGGGCTTCGCGGTGGCGCCGGGATAGATAGCGACGCCCAGGGACTCTTCGGCCTTCTCGACGTCCTGATGAGTTTCCACGGTGCCGAAGGGTGTTTCCACACGGGTCTCAGCGCCGCTGGTCTCGATGCGGGCCTGCTGCGCAATGCGGTAGGCGCCGTAGCTGACAGCGCCGACCACCACCATGCCGATGACGAAGAAGACGCCCAGCACGATAAGAACGATCTTGAGGCCGCTGCCGGACTTTGACGGCGCATCGCCGGGAGCGGTAGTTGCAGGCGCAGCAGCAACCGGCACGGCTCCTTCGACCTTCTTGCCGCAACTGGTACAGAAGCCGGCGGCATCAGGGATATTCGCTCCGCAGGATGTGCAGAAGGCCATGAGGCACCTCGGGTGAAGGGAGAGTATAACGCGGAGTGGCGATGAAGGATTTGCTCATTGAACCATTTCTTCATTGAATTCATTGAAAGACAAAGCCCAAAGACGCCGGTGTTCGACGGGTCCGGTAGAATACGGCGCTATGTCGAGGACACGGACTTTCATGATCTGTGCGGCAGTGCTGGGTCTGCTGACGGCGAACGGCGTCGCGCATGACTTGTGGCTGGTGGCTGAAAAGCGCGGGGGTGAAAAGCGCGTATGCGCGCGCATCGGAGAGCACTTTCCTGCGTCCATGAACGCGGTGACGGCGGACCGCGTGGAGCGCTTCCAGGTAAAGGCCGGTGGCGGCGTTCGGCCGCTTGAGGGCACGAAGCGCGGCAAGCAGTTCTGCGCGCCGGGAGGACCGGAGGCCGGAGTGGCGGAGATGATCGTGGCGCCGCGCTACATCCGCCTGGCAGCGAAGGACTTCAACGGCTACATCGAGGGCGAAGGATTCAAGGACGTGATCCGGGCCCGCGCAGAGAGCGGCAAGAGCGCGAGCGAAGGCCGCGAACTGTACTCGCGTTACGCCAAGCTGCTGGTAGGCGCCGCCGGAACGGCGGCGAGCGAGGCTTTGGGGCATGCGCTGGAGATCGTGCCGGAGAAAGACCCGGCGACGCTCGCCAAAGACGAGCCGCTCGCGGTGCGGGTGTTGTTTCTGGGCAAGCCGCTGGGCGGGGTACGAGTAAGCGCGATGTATGCGGGCGCGGTCGTGAAAGGCCACGAATTCCCGGTGACCGCGGAAACAGACACCAACGGACGCGCCCAGTTGAAGCTGGACCGTCCGGGGCTGTGGTATGCGCGGCTCATCCACATGGTCGAGGCGCAGGGTGATCCGGAGATCGACTGGCGGAGCTTTTTCGCGACGCTGACGTTTGAAGTGCCGAAATGACGGTTTCAAGTTTCGAGCTGCAAGTTTCCAGATCTCCGGCTGCCAGCCGTCACACGCAATGAAAATTCTCGTGTCGAAGACGGGTGCGGTTTCGGTGCGGGAGCAGATCATCGAGCAGGTGCGGGTGGCGATCGGCGCGGGAGAGCTGGAGCCGGGCGATGCGCTGCCCAGCGTACGCGAGCTGGCGAAGCAGCTCGGCATCCACCACAACACCGTGAGCCATGCCTACCGGCACTTGGCGCAGCGGGGTTGGGTGGTCATGAAGCCGGGCGCAGGCGTGTTCGTCAACCTGCCCGACGAGCACACGGCGCTGGAGCAGGCGCGCGACCTCGACGAACTGATCAACGCCTTTCTGGCGTTCGCGCGCGAGCGCGGCTACAAGCTGCAGGAGATTCGCGAGCGGGTGCGGGCGCGGATGGCCGAGCAGCCGCCGGACCACTATCTGGTAGTGGAAGAAGACCGGGCGCTGGCACAGATCATCGCGCACGACCTGGCGGAAGCGACCGGGTCGCCAGCCAGCGCGTGCACTCCGCAGGAATTGCAGGCCACGCCGGGGCTGGCCCTCGGAGCGGTGCTGGCCGTGCCCGTGCATGCGCTGCAAAAGTTTCCGGATGTGTATCCCAGGCGCTCGGCGCCGGTACCGGTGGAATTCCCGCGAGCGAAGGAGTTTGTGGAACGGGTGCGGGCGCTGGACGAGCCCTCGGTCATCGCCATCGCATCCGAGAGCATGGAGTTCATTGAGGCGGCGCGGGGGCTGGCCGCGTCCGCCGCGGGAAGAAAGCACGAGATCGTGGAGTGCCTGCTGGGACCGAAGGATGCGCCGCCCGAAGCTGCGGACCTGGTGATCTGCGACTCGCGCACGCGGGCGCGAGTGAAAGCGCGCAACGTCATGGTGGTGACGACGCTTTCGAAGAAGTCGCTGGCGGCATTACGGGATGCGCTGCCGGGGAAGGCTTAGCCACAGAGGCACAGGGGCAGAGAGAGAGGTTTGGACTCGTCTCGGCCAGTCGCGGTTGACCGGATGGCAACATTTTCTGCCTGCCGGGTCCGCTCTAACTAGGTGGGCAAATGCGGCAGGCTGCGGGTGACGTAGTCGGTCATGGTGATGACCAGCAAGATGCCCAGCCAGAAGAAGCCGGCCAGCACGACGATCCAGGTGAGCTTGCTGCTGTAGCGCAGGTGCATGAAATAGAGGATGACCAGCACGGCCTTGGTGGTGGCGATTCCCAGCGCAACCGCGGCGTTGTAGGGTCCCAGGTTGATAAAGGCCACGCGCACTGTGAGCGCGGTCAGCACCATCAATGTGGCGAAAATCGCGAAATAGACCTTCAAAGGGACGACGTGTCCGCTCATGGATGCACCCCCACGTGGCGCGTGATGAGGTAAAGCAGCGGGAACAGGAAGATCCAGACGATATCCACGAAATGCCAGTAGAGGCCGGCGTATTCGACCGGGGCGAAGTATTCCGGCGAATACACGCCGCGGCGGGACTTCCACGCCAGCACGCTCAGCACGCCGATGCCGATGACCATGTGCAGCGCGTGCATGCCGGTCATGGCGAAGTAGAGCGAAAAGAACAACTGCACTTCGCCCAGCTCGACGCCATGGATCTGGGTGGAGCGCAGAGCGGTGGCTTCCTCGTGGAAGTGGCGCAGTTCCTCGCTGCCGAAACGGAAGGAAGGCCCGGGGACGTGGTGCTCCTCGAACTTGTGGCTGTACTCGACCGCCTTGACGCCCAGGAAGGTCGCGCCCAACAGGATGGTCAGGAGGAGAAAGGCCACCAGCAAGTTGCGCTGGCCGGTTTCCGCGCTGTGAACGGCCAGAGCCATGGTGAGGCTGCTGCCGATGAGCACAACGGTGTTGAATGCGCCGAGGGTGAGATCGAGCGTGAGGCTTCCGGCGGCGAAGGAGGCGAAGTACCAGTTGCGATAGACGAGGTAGACAGTGAACATCCCGCCGAAGAACAGGATCTCGGTGATGAGGAACAGCCACATGCCGAGGGTGGAAGCCTCGCGCTGCTGCTCCATGGTCTCGAAGTGATGCTGGAAGGCGGGATGGTGCGCCGCCGCGGCGTGGCTATCCTGCAACCGGCACCTCCTGGGCGGCGTGGTAGGCGTACGCCTCTTCCTGGACGATGGGCACCTGCTCGAAGTTGTGCGTGGGCGGCGGCGAGGCGGTTTGCCATTCCAGTCCGCGGGCGTCGAACGGGTTCGGGCCGGCCTCGGGGCCGTAGCGCATGGACCACAGCAGATAGAACAGCGGCAACAGATAGCCGACCCCGAGAATGGAAGCGCCGGCGCTGGACATCACGTTCAGCACCTGGAACTCCTCGGGGTAGGCGTGGTAGCGGCGCGGCATCCCCAGGTAGCCGAGCACAAACTGCGGGAAGAAGGTGAGGTTGAAGCCCAGGAAAACCACCAGCGCTGAAAGCTTGGCCCAACCTTCGGGATAGAGGCGGCCGGTGATCTTTGGCCACCAGAAGTGCAGTCCGCCGAGATATCCCATGATGACGCCGCCGACCATGATGTAGTGGAAATGAGCGACCACGAAGTAGGTGTCGGTGACGTGCACGTCCACGCCCAGGGCGGCGAGGAACAGGCCGGTGAGGCCGCCGATGGTGAACAGTCCCAGGAAGCCGAAGGCGTAGAGCATGGGCGTCTGGTAGGAGACGGAGCCTTTGTAGAGCGTGGCCGTCCAGTTGAACACCTTCACCGCTGAAGGAATGGCGACCAGGTAGCTGAGGATGGAGAACACCATGGCGGCATAGACGGACTGCCCGCTGACGAACATATGGTGTCCCCAGACCAGGAAACCGAACACGGCGATGGCGACGCTGGAAAAGGCAACGAAGCTGTAGCCGAAGACGCGCTTGCGAGAGAAGGCGGAGATCAGTTCGCTCATGACGCCCATCGAGGGCAGGATCATGATGTAGACCGCGGGGTGCGAATAGAACCAGAAGAGATGTTGGAAGAGGATAGGATCGCCGCCCAGGCGCGGGTCGAAGATGCCGATGTGAAAAGCGCGCTCCAGGAAGACCAGGATGATGGTGATGGCCAGCACCGGCGTGCCCAGCACCATGATGAGGCTGGCGGCGTAGTTGGCCCAGACGAACAGCGGCAGGCGGAACCAGGTCAGCCCCGGCGCGCGCATGCGATGCACAGTGACGATGAAGTTGAGCCCGGTGAAGATGGAGGAGAAGCCGGCGATAAGGATGCCCAGGGCCGCTGGAATGACCTTGGTGTTGGAGTAGGTGGTGGAGAACGGCGTATAGAAGGTCCAGCCGGTGTCAATGCCGCCGGTCACCACGGAGTAAAGGGCGAAGACTCCTCCGGCCATGAACAGGTACCAACTGGCGAGGTTCAGCTTGGGGAACGCCAGGTCGCGAGCGCCGATCATCATGGGGATGAGGAAATTTCCCAGGGTGGCCGGCACCGAGGGAATGAGGAAGAAGAAGACCATCATGATGCCATGCATGGTGAACACCTTGTTGTAGGTGTCCGAGGTCATCAGGTCGCCGGCGGGCGTGAGCAGCTCCAGGCGGATGAGCACGGCAAACAGGCCGCCCAGCGCGAAGAAGAACGTGATGGAGAACAGGTAGAGCAGAGCGATGCGCTTGTGGTCGGTGGTGAAGAGCCACGAGCGGATGCCGTAGTCGGCATTGAGATAGTGCCGGCGGCGGTGGATGGATTCGGGAGCAGTGGCGACAGCGGTACTCATGGATTCCCTCTGGGCGGAGCGGCCGCGGCCGGCGGCGCTCCGGGAGCAGCGGCCGGCGTCTGCGTCTGCAACGACTTGATGTAGGCCACCAGTTGCAGCAGGCCCTCTTCACTGACCTGTCCCTGGAAGGTGGGCATGATGGGCTGGAAGCCTTCGACGACTTTGGCCGCCGGGTTGGTGATGGATTCGCGGATGTAGGTTTCGTCGGCGACTGCCGAGCCTCCGCCGGCGAACCGCACCGGCTTGCCGAACAGGCCGGCGAGATCGGGCCCGCGGGCGCCGGTGTCCGGCCGATGGCAGGTGTCGCAGGCGAGGTCGCGGAAGAGGCGCTCACCCGAGGCCACCAGTGAACCGCCCTGGGCGCCGCCGGCCAGCCAGGCCTGATATTGCGCCGGCTCCATCACTACCACCTGCCCGATCATGCCGGAGTGCTTGGTGCCGCAATACTCGGCGCAGAACAGGTGGTAGGTTCCGATCTTCGTGGGATGGAACCAGACGGTGGTGTAGCGGTTGGGTAGCACGTCCTGCTTCACGCGGAACGCAGGGAAGAACATGCTGTGGATGACATCCTGGGAAATCATGGTGAGCTTGACGTCGCGGCCCACGGGAACATGGAGCTGATTGATCTCGCGCTGCCCGCCGACGTGCTCGAACTTCCACATCCACTGCTTGCCGACGGCGTAGATCTCCAGGGCGCCGCGCGGCGGCCGATTCATGGCGAAGAAGATGTTCGCTGCCCAGACGAACATGGACATGGCGATGATCAGCGGAATGCCGGTCCAGGCGAGTTCCAGTTTGGTGGAGCCCTCGATAGGGACGGCATTCGGGTGCCTGGCGCGGCGATAACGGATGGCGAAGAAGATCAACATCGCCGTGATGAGGATGGTGAAGAAGGCGGAGACGGCGAGCAGATAAAAATAAAGGTGGTCCACGCGCGTCGCCATGGTGGACGCCTGGTCGGGGAACAGTGGAAGGTCGAAGCCCATGGTTAGCCGCTCGCTCCCATGCGGGCATGCGCTGCATCCCGCCGCAGCATGACAATGATGAACGTGCCCAGGGCCAGCACCGTGGCGGCGCCCGCCAGCCGCAGGATGTTCATGGCGACGGCGGTATAGCGTCCGGCGGTGGGATCGAAGTGATAGCAGTAGAGCAACACCTGATCCACCAGGTTGCCGATCTTGTTCCGGGAAGCTTCGACCAGCCCGAGTCGCAGGTCTTTCGGCGAATACTCGATCCCCATGCGGTACTGGGCGATGCGGCCCTCGGGCGTGAGCAGCATGATGGCGCTGCCATGGGCGTACTGGCCGGTCTTGGCGTCATAGGCGTAGCGGAAGCCCACAGCCTTGGCCAGCGCGTCAATAGACGCCTGCTCGCCGGTGAGGAAGTGCCAGCCTTCGGCAGCGCCCGCACGGCGGTAGCGCGCGAGCACTTCTTCCTTCTTGCGGGCGGCGTCAGCAGGCGTCTCATGGGGGTTGATGCTGACGCTGATGAGCTCGAAGTCGCGGCCGGGCTCGAGCTTCAGCACTCCCAGGGCGCTGGTGGTGCCGCTGAGCACCTGGCCGCACAGCATCGGGCAGGTGTAGTAAACGAGGGAAAGCAGCACGGGCCGCTTGCCGAAGTACCGGCCGAGCGTCACCGAGCGCCCTGCTTCATCGCGGAAGGCGAGGTCGAGGGGGATGGTTTCGTTGAGCCGCTGGTCGATGCCGACCTGCTCGAGCAGCGGCGGGAGGCCGGACTGGGCCGGAGCCGCTTGTGGCGGCTGCGCGAACGCGGGCGACGCGAGTCCGATCACCACAGCCAGCGACAACCTTCGGATTGTGGACTGCCGCGACATCGTCATTCCTTCTTCTGTGTTGCTTGCGGTTGCGGGCGCACGGGCAGGCCGCGTTCGGCGGTCAGCTCGATGGCGCGCTCGATAGGGATCCACACGACCCCGGCCTTGGGGTCCACCCAGCCGTAGGTCGAGAGCTTGCGCTGTTCGGTGAAGCGGATGCGGTCGAGCTCGATGACCGCGTTGGACTGCAGGCGCGGCTCGGGAAATTTCTCGACCGGGTCCGGCTGGCCCATGCGGGGCGGTTCCTTGCGACGCATCTCGGCGAGGATCGGATCTTCCTCGGGATCGCGGCGGGCGGCGGCACGGTCGAGATACTGGAACTGCGCCCACAACACGGCCGAGATGACGACGGCAGCGACCAGCAGCGCCACGCCAAACAGAAACACCGGGCGGGCGCTGATGTCGGTCGACTCGACGCGCGGCGCTCCCGGCTGCGGGTTTTGCTCAGTGGGCTGCATGTTGTGATTCCATTATGTCCTTCAGACGTGGATCGTAGAGCGGCATGAGCGGCCGCCGCCGCAACTGCCAGACAAAGGCAAACATCCAGATGCCGCCGATACCGACCGGCGCCGCCAGGTCCAGCCAGTGGACCTGGACGCCGTGCTGCGCTTCGAAATTGGGCGCGACCAGCCAGAACAGATCTACCAGGCGCACAGCCAGCAAGAGAATGGCCACGCGCACCAGGCGCCGCCCGTGCCGTTTGAGGTCGCGCGACAGCAGAAGCAGGAAGGGCAGCGCAAAGTGGAACAGGATGAGCGCCAGCGCGACGAATTGCCACCCGCTATCCAGGCGGCGGATGTACCAGGGGATTTCTTCGGCCAGGTTTCCCGACCAGATGATAAGGAACTGGGAGAAAGCGAAATAGGCCCAGAGCATGACGCAGGCCAGCATCAGTTTGCCGAGATCGTGGAAGTGCTCGGCGCGCATGATCTCCGACATGGGCTTGTGCCTGGTGAGCAGCACGCCCATGGCGATGACGAAGCACATGGCGCTGACGCCTTGTCCGGCCATGAACAGCATGCCGTAGATGGTGGAGAACCAGTGCGGATCGAGCGACATCACCCAGTCCACAGCAGCAAAGGTGACGGTGAGGCCGTAAAGGAGCAGGCCGGGGCCGCTGATGAATTGCAGGCGAGCGCGGACCAGGACGTCGGCGCTCTTGTCCTGGCGCTCGGACCAGATGGCGAGCCAGCGTGACCAGAGGAGCCAGATGGCGAAGTAGAAAGCCGCGCGAGCGAGGAAGAAGCCGGTGTTCAGGTAAGCGGCCTTGTGAGCGAGCAAATGGTCCTTCGCGACCGCGTCGGCGTGCGTCCACTCGTACAGCCGGCCCATGCCGAGCACCACTGGAACAAAGAGCACAGCCAGGAAGAAAAAGACGCGCGTGCTGGCAGCGGCCTCGAGCACGCGGCGAATGACCAGGCCCCAGCCTCCGCCGGAGAGATGCTGCACCAGCAGGAAGGCGAAGCAGCCGAGGCTGATGCCCAACCAGAGCATGTAGCCGACCAGGTAGGAGCGGAAGAACTGGTCGGCGTTCATCCCCCAGCCGATGCCGCACAAGACGAGCACCGCGGCGCCGATGATGAGCGAACGCTTCTGGATGAGCTCCAGCACCGGAGGCGGCGTGAAGTCCAGGCCGGCGAATTGCGGTGCAGCGCTCATCGCGTTCCCCCTCCGGTCTGCGGTGGCTGTGGAACCTCCGGCGCAGGAGTCATGCCTTCCCCGCGCGTTTGCTCCAGCCACTTGCGCTCGGCGGCGGGAACGTCGTCGAGAGTCGCTCTCTGGCTGAACTGCAAGGCGCGGATGTAGGCGGCGATGGCCCAGCGATCCTGCGGAGTGACTTGCGGGGCGTAGTCGGGCATGGCGCCGAAGCCGCGCGTCATGACGTCGAAGTAGTAGCCGACGGCCGCCTTGCGCAAGCGGTCAGTGTGGAACGATTCCGGCCGGCGATAGCCGCGCTGCACGATGATGCCGTTGCCGTCGCCCAGGCGGGAGTGGCAGGGAGCGCAAATGGCGTTGAAGCGTTGGCGGCCGCGCTCCAGCACTTCACGCGTGACCGGGAAAGGGAAGGTCTCGGCCGGCTTGCCGTCGATCATGCCGGTGTAGAGATGCACGTCGTCGCGGAGTTGCCCGCGGGCCACGGTGCCTTCCACCGGCGGGCGAGCGGAGCGCCCGTCGGCGAAGAAGTCGCTGGGACGCAGCGGGATGTACTTGGGCTGGTCATGCATGTCCTGGCGGCAGCCGCCGACCGCGACGACGCCAGCGAACGCCAACGCCGCAGGCAGCAGACGCACAAGGCTGGATTGGCGCAGCAAGTTAATGCGGCACCTCCCAGACTCCGCTTGGCCCCAAGCCCTCCAGGAATCTGCGTGAGACCGCAGGATCGAACTGCTCGTCCTCCGCTTCCAGACACAGGAAGAAGCGATTGTTGCTGGCCAGGGCGAACTCGGGCACGTTGAACACCGGGTGATAGGGCATGGGCAGTCCGTTCAGCGCCAGCATGCCCAGCACCGCGGACAGGGCCGCGATCAGCACCGTGGTCTCGAAAGTCACGGGGATGAACGACGGCCAGGAGTGGAAAGGCTTGCCGCCGACAATGACGGGATACTCGATAACCGAGGCCCAGTACTGCAGCGCGTATCCGCCCAGGCCGCCGAGGATGCCTCCGCACAGCACGATGGCCGGCAGGCGGGTATGGTGGAAGCCGATGGCCTCAGTGAGCTCCTCGATGGGGAAAGGGGTGTAGGCGTCCATCCGGCGGTACCCGGCTTCATGGGCGCGGCGCGCGGCCAACACGATGGCGGTGGGCGAGTCGAACTCGGCCAGCAGTCCGTAGATGGGCGGCTTCTTCATTATTCCTTGACCTCCGCCTCAGGCAGGATGGTGCGCATCTCGAAGATCGAGATCATGGGCAGGAAGCGGATGAACAGGTAAAGCAGCGCGAGGAACAGGCCGATGGAGCCGACGTAGGTGGACCAATCCCAGAAGGTGGGCCAGTACATGCCCCAGGACGAGGGCAGATAGTCGCGATGCAGGCTGGTCACGACGATGATGAAGCGCTCCAACCACATGCCGACGTTGACGATGAGCGAAATCACGAACAGCGTGGGCACGTGGGTGCGGGCCTTGTGGATCCAGAGCACCTGCGGGATGAGAATGTTGCAGGCGATCAGCAGCCAGTAGAACGGCGCGTAGGGCCCGGTCATGCGGTTGACGATCATGAACCACTCGTACGTGCTGCCGCTGTACCAGGCCATGAAGGTTTCCATCATGTAGCCGTAGCCGACGATGAGGCCGGTAGCGAGCATCACCTTGGCCATGTTCTCCAGGTGACGCATGGTGATGAAGTCTTCCAGGCCGTAGACGGCGCGGATGGGGATGGCCAGGGTCATGACCATGGCGAAACCGGAGTAGATGGCGCCGGCAACGAAGTAGGGCGGGAAGACGGTGGTGTGCCAGCCGGGGATGATGGAAACCGCGAAGTCGAAGCTGACCACCGTGTGTACGGAGACCACCAGCGGCGTGGCCAGTCCGGCGAGCAGAAGATAGCAGGTCTCGTAGCGATGCCAGTGCTTGGCGGAACCGCGCCATCCCATCGCCAGGATGCCGTAGAGGATGCGCGCGTAACGGTTGGTGGCGCGGTCGCGCAAGGTGGCGAGGTCGGGAATCAGGCCCACGAACCAGAACATGAGCGAGACAGTGGCGTAGGTGGAGACGGCGAACACGTCCCAGATGAGCGGGCTGCGGAACTGCGGCCACAGCCCCATGGTGTTGGGATAAGGGAAGAGCCAGTAGCCCAACCACGGGCGCCCGACGTGGATGCCGGGGTAGATGGCCGCGCAGGCCACGGCGAACAGCGTCATGGCCTCGGCAAATCGATTGATGGAAGTGCGCCAGCTCTGGCGCAAGAGCAGCAGGATGGCGGAGATGAGCGTGCCGGCGTGCCCGATGCCGATCCACCAGACGAAATTGATGATGGCGAAGCCCCAGCCCACGGGCGCGTTGATGCCCCAGATGCCCGTGCCTTTCAGGACCAGGTAGCCGAGCGACAGGAACATCACGTTGGCCAGGAGGAAGGCGATGGCAAAGCCCAGCAGCCAGCCGCGGGAAGTCTTGCGGCGCAGGACGATGGCGCTGATCTTGTCGGTGACGGAGGCGAACGTGTGCCCCGGCTCGATGACCGGCGCGCGGCGTGGGATGCTGCGAGCTTCGGCCTGGATGGGATCGTCCATCACGCCTTCTTCTCCGCTGCCAAAGCAGGATTGGGGTTGCGCACCGAAGCCAGATACGTGGTCCGTGGTCGCGTATTCAATTCCGCCAGCAGGCCGTAATTGCGCGCTTCCTGCTTCACCCGGGCCACGCGGCTGTCCTTGTCGTTGATATTGCCGAAGATGATGGCCCCGGCGGGGCAGGCCTGCTGGCAGGCGGTCTGCACCTCGCCATCCCGGATGGTCCGGTCTTCCTTCTCTGCCGCGATGCGCGCGGCGTTGATGCGCTGCACGCAATAGGTGCATTTCTCCATCACGCCGCGGCTGCGCACCGAGACATCGGGATTGCGCATCAGCTTGAGGCTGGGCGTCTCGAAATCCTGGTAGAGCAGGAAGTTGAAACGCCGCACCTTGTACGGGCAGTTGTTGGCGCAGTAGCGCGTGCCCACGCAGCGGTTATAAACCTGGTCGTTCAAGCCCTCGGAACTGTGCACAGTGGCGCCCACCGGGCAGACCGGCTCACAGGGCGCGTTCTCGCACTGCATGCAGGGGACGGGCTGGAAGTAGATGCGCGGATCGTCGAGCGAGCCTTCGAAGTAGCGGTCGATGCGGATCCAGTGCATCTCGCGCTGGACCATGACCTGCTCGCGCCCCACCACGGGGATGTTGTTTTCCGACTGGCATGCAACAACACAGGCGTTACAGCCGATGCAGGAGTTCAGGTCGATGGCCATGCCCCAGGCATTGCCTTCGTACTTGTGGGGCGGGTAGAGCGTGAGGCCGGGCGCAGGCTCTTCATGATGCTCGTGCGCGAAGCGTGGGTTCGCGACGTACTCGGCGAGGGTGCCGGCCCGCACCAGGTCGCGGCCTTCCATGTTCCAGTGGCCGTGGGTGACGGAAAGTTCGTGGCGCTCATGCTGCGGTGCGATTCGCAGATTGCCGCCGAACCAAAAGGAGCCCGCGTTCCGCAGCGCGTACGCATTGAACCCGATGTTGGAGCCGACTCGGCCGGCTCGATGACGCCCGTAACCGAGATGCACGCACACGGATTCATCCGGCTGGCCGGGAAGGATGTACACCGGCGCTTTGAGCTGGCGTCCTTCAAAATGCAACTCGATCACGTCGCCCGTCTTCAGGCGCTCGCGTTCGGCGGTCCTGGGGCTGAAGAACGCGGCGTTCTCCCAGGTGAGTTTGGAGAGCGGCTTGGGAAGTTCCTGCAGCCAGCCGTTGCCGGCGAAGCGGCCGTCATACACGGAAGGATCAGGGCGGAAGGTGAGTTCGAGCGCGGCGGGTATCGGGGCTGCCTGCGGGAACGCCGTTGTTTTCGCGGTCACTTGTCTTGGCGCGAAGGAAGTACCTTCGATCCATCCATCGTGCAGGGAGCGGCGCCAGAACATTTCGAAATCGGATGCGGGATGCTGCGTCTTCCAGTATTCGCGGACGATCTCGTAGGCGGAGCGGTCAGGGCGATCGGTGAGCGCCGCCAGCACTTCATGCGCGGTCTTGCCGTCGTAGAGCGGGGCGATCAGCGGCTGCACGATGCTGACCGTGCCGTCGTAGGCACGGGCGTCGCTCCAGGATTCGAGGTAGTGCGCCTCGGGCACGTGCCAGTGGCAAAGGGCGGCGGTCTCGTCGTGATAAAGGCCCAGGTGCACCCGCAAGCCGACCTTGTGCAAATGCTTCGCGAACGCAATGTCGACCGGCGCGTTGAACACCGGATTGCCGCCAAGAATGACCAGCAACTCGACCTTGCCGGCTTCCATCTCGGCAACCAGTTCGCGCAAGGATTCCGTCTGGATGACCGGGTTGGCCGCGACCGGGTCGGTATAGATGACGGTGCGGCCCACGTTGCCCAGCGCTTCGTTCATGGCGTGGGCCAAAGCGTGCACGGTCGGTGGCTGGTTCTCGCCAGCGAGAATCAGCGACGTGCCTCGATGAGCCTGCAATTCGCTGGCGATGGCTGTAGACCACTGTTCGAACTGCGCGGCCGCCTGGTGGGATCCAATGCCGAACGCACCCGCCAGGGCATGTGCGAGGCCGGCAATGTCTGTGGCGCGCATGGCTAAACGATGGTCCGCCACTGCGCCCGTGTTGGTCGGCGTGCTCTCGACCACGTACAGGCGGCTCATCTTCGTGTTGCCGGCTTCGAGCTTGCGGCGCTTGGCGAAGTCGCGGGCATAACGCACGAAGCCGGGATAGCCGCTGGAGAGGAAGTCGGCGTCGAGCGAGACAATGACGTCGGCGTTCTCGAAGCGGTATTGCGCATCCACGAACTGGCCGAAAGCCATCTGCGATCCGGCCCGGGCATTGTCGCGGTTCACCGGTTCGTACTGATGCCACTTTGCGTTGGGGAAATCCCTGAGCAGGGAGCCGATTTGCCACGCCAGGGTCGGCGAGCTCACGGTTTCTGTCAGGATGCGCAGGCCGCCGCCGCCGGTCGTTTTCTGTATGGCCATGGGGCCGCGCATGGAGCCGAGAAACGACGTCCAGGGTCGTACCTCGCCCAGATTGCGCAACGTCTGCGAGCGGTCCGGATCGTAAAGACCGAGGACAGAAGCCTGCGCGTAGATGTCGGTTGCGCCCAGGCTGGCCGGATGTTCCGGATTGCCTTCGATCTTGGTGGGCCGGCCCATGTGGCTTTCCGCCAGCAGCGGCAGGGCGACGCCGGAGAGCGTCATGGCGGTGGCGTAGAACAGCGGCTTGCCGGGAACGAACTCCTCCGGCTGACGCACGTAGGGGACAATGGTCTCGGTGGGCTGCCTGGTGCAGCCGCTCAGGCCGGCCAGCGCCAGCGAAGCGGCCATGACCTCGAGGAAGCGGCGGCGGGAGAGGGCGTTGTCCCATTCGGTGGCGTGGCGCGGGAATTCGCGGTGCAGCAGGTCGGTGAACTGGGGCGTGGCCGCGAGCTCTTCAAGGCTCCGCCAGTAGTGCGGACCACGCGCCGCCTGCAAACATGCGCGCACCTCGTTCAACTCCAGCGGCTTGGCCGCGGATGGTGCGGGCCTGGCACGCTCGGCCGCGCACATCGACTTGTCCCCTGCGCTCACCGATTCCTTGAGCTCCGTCCCGTTCCGCTGCCTTTCTTCAGCGATGACACGTCGAACAACTGGTCAGGTCCATGGTTCCGCGAATCTTGTACTCGCGTTTGAGCCAGCGGCCGAGCTCCAACTGGCTTTCAAACTGTTGTCCCGCCACGGTGACAGGCTTGCCCGCAACCGGCGGTTCGTAAGAGACGCTGAACACCTCCGACTTGGGCCGCAGGAATCTCTCTGGCGCTCGATGGCATTCCAGGCACCACTCCATCTGCAGGGAGACGGCCTGGTAGGTCAGCGCCATGTTCTGGATGGAGCCGTGGCAGGTGGTGCAACCTACGCCTTTGGCCACGTGGATGCTGTGGTCGAAATAGGCGAAGTCGGGCAGGTCGTAAACGCGCGTCCAGGCCAGAGACTTGCCGGTGCGGAAGCTCTCACGCACGGGCTCAAGCATGGGAGCGTTGTTCCAGATCTGCGAATGGCAACCCATGCAGGTGCGGGTGGGCGGGATGCCGGCGAAACTCGAGGTTTCGACGGAGGTGTGGCAATAACGGCAATCGATGCCCAGTCCGGCGACATGGTGCTGATGGCTGAACGGCGGCCACTGCTCGCGCGCGTCGCCCTCGCGCGTCACGTAGCCGGAACGCTGCACTTCAGCCGTGGTCCAGGCCAGCGATGCCAGCACGAACGCCGCTCCATAGATGGTCAGCCGCGAGATGGTGTTCGTGCTGCGATGAAAGATCTGCGACATCGAACGGGCGATTGCGTCGTGCGCGTCCCCGGCCGCAGGCCGCGCGGTTGAACATCAGATTCTCAGCGCGAGCGTCGCGAGTACACAGTGCCGCAACAGGAGCGGCAGCGAAAACACGAGATTATAGCAGGCGGATTCGATTCCGGCAGTTCGCTCGGACAAGGGCGCAGTTGGACGGATTGGCGCTGGGACCGTTCGCACTGTATTCGGCCGAAAAACTGCCGCCTGAGATGCGGCAAAATGTCGGCAACGCACCATGGGCGTGGGATTCGTCCGTGCTCACGCAATTCGGGAACCGACTCCCGGGTTGTCGCGGTTGGACCTTCAAACCGCGACCAGGAGGCCGGGGCTCCTTTCCGGTGTACCCGAGCCCCGCTGTTGCAGAAGCCCGCCCCATCTCAGTGCTTATCTCATTGCTTATCTTCGAGACAGGTCAGATAACTTTTCGCTTGACACTTCTCCTCCATGTTGCTATAGTTATTGAGCATAGCATTGCTTGGAGGGATAACTCCTTTGCTTTGACGATTTTGCCTCTAACCCATTTGCCTTGAATATTTTGCTCGTCCCAAATTCGTCAAGTCCTTTGTTAACAAGATTTTGCAGAAAAATGGGGGGGTAGGTACACGGGGTACAGACCCCGGGCACATACCTGGCAGAACGATTCAGGCCTGCTCAGTCGTGGTGTACCGGCTCGCCCACCGCAGCCAGAGTCTTCTCGGCGGGCTGGGGAATGATTGCCACCGGCCGCAGCTTGCTTTCGCCGCGCAGCCAGGCCACCAACTGTTCCATGTAGGTGTAGAAGACGGGGGTGATGTAGAGAGTCAGGAGCTGCGAGACCAGCAGGCCCCCCACCACGGCCAGGCCCAGCGGCTGGCGCGCTTCGGCGCCGGCGCCGTACCCGAGAGCGATGGGCAGCGTGCCCATCAGCGCCGCCATGGTGGTCATCATGATGGGGCGGAAGCGCACCAGGGCGCCGTAGTAGATGGCTTCGGCCGCGTCCTTGCCGGCGTTGCGCTGCGCCTCCAGCGCGAAGTCGATCATCATGATGGCGTTCTTCTTCACGATGCCCACCAGCATGATGACGCCTACGAAAGCATAGAGATTCAGGTCGCTGCGGAACAGCATCAGCGTGATCAGCGCGCCCAAGCCTGCGGAGGGCAGCCCGGAGAGGATGGTGATGGGGTGGATGAAGCTCTCGTACAGAATCCCCAGCACCAGATAGATGACCACGACCGACATGATGAGCAGCAGCGTCAATCCCTGCAGGGAAGCCTGGAAGGCCTGCGCCGTGCCCTGGAAACTGGTACTGATGGTGGCGGGCAGGGTCTGGCCGGCAGCGCGCTCCACCTGACTGACGGCTTCACCCAGCGACACGCCCGGTCTCAGGTTAAACGAGAGCGTGACGGCCGGAAGCTGTCCCAGGTGGTTGACCGTGAGCGGCCCGACGTTGCGGGTGAGGCTGGCCACGGCGTTGAGCGGGATCAACTGGCCGCTGGAGGAACGGACATACAGCATGGAGAGAGCCGCGGGGTCGGCCTGGTATTCGGGCAGCAGCTCCATGATGACGCGGTACTGGTTGTTGGGCGCGTAGATGGTGGAGATCTGGCGCGAGCCGTACGCGGTATACAGGGCTTCTTCCACCTGGGCCGCGGTGACGCCGAGCGCGGCGGCCTTGTCGCGGTCGATTTCCACGTTCACCTGCGGGTTCTTGATCTGCAGGTCGCTGGTGACGTCCTGCAGCCCGGGCAGCTCCTTCATCTTGCTTTCGAGCAGGGGAGCGTATTCGTAGAGCTCGTTGGTGTCCGGGCTCTGCAGCGTGAACTGGTACTGGCTCTTGGTGAGCTGGCCGCCGATGCGGATGGGCGGCAGATTCTGCATGAAGGCCCGGATGCCGGGGACACCGGCCAGTTGGGAGCGCCACTTTTCGATGAGCTCGTCCACGTGCGCCCGTTCGCTGCGCGGCTTCAGGCGGACGAAAATGCGCCCGGAGTTGTTGGCCGCGGCGCTGCCGCCGCCACCGATGGCGGAGAACGTAGTCGCGACCTCCGGTTGCGCCTGCAGGATGGCCGCCATCCTCAACTGGTGCTCCTTCATATCGTCGAAGGAGATGCCCTCCCGCGCCTCCGTGAAGGTGAACACGCTGCCGGTGTCCTCACTGGGCAGGAAGCCCTTGGGGATGGCGATGAACAAGTACACGGTCGCCACCAGGAGGCCGGCAGAGATCACCATGGTCGCCAAACGATGGCGCATGACGTAGACCAGGCTGTGGTCGTAAGCCGAGAGCAGGCGGTCGAACATGCGCTCGAAGAGCATGTAAAGCCGGCCGTGCTCGCCGGTGGCGGAGGGGCGCAGGAAACGGCTGCACATCATGGGCGAGAGGCTGAGCGAAACCACGCCGGAGATCAGGATGGCCACGCTGATGGTCACGGCGAACTCGTGCAGCAGGCGTCCGATGATGCCGCCCAGGAACAGCACGGGCAGGAACACCGCGACCAGAGAGATGGTCATGGAGAGAATGGTGAAGCTGACTTCCTTCGAGCCTTCCAGCGCCGCCTGGAATGGCTTCTTCCCCATCTCCATGTGGCGCACGATGTTCTCCAGCATGACGATGGCGTCGTCCACCACGAAGCCCACCGAGAGGGTCAGCGCCATCAGCGAGAGGTTATCCAGGCTGAAGCCCAGCAGGTACATGACGGCGAAAGTGCCGATCACGGAAAGCGGCACCGCAAGAGCGGGAATGGCGGTGGCGGAGAAATTCCGCAAGAAGAGGAAGATCACCAGGATGACCAGCGCCATGGTCAGCACCAGGGTGAACTTCACATCGTGGACGGAATCGCGGATGCTGACCGAGCGGTCGAACATGATGTCGAGGCTGACCGAAGCCGGCATCTGCGCGCGGAACGTAGGCAGCAGATTGCGGATCGAGTCCACGACCTCTACGGTGTTGGTGCCGGGCTGGCGCTGCACGGCGAGCACGATGGCCCGGGTTCCCTGAAACCAGCTCGCCACTTTGTCGTTCTCGACGCTGTCAATGACCCGGCCGAGTTCCTCCAGGCGGACCGGCGAGCCGTTGCGGTAGGCCACCACCAGCGGCCGGTACGAGGACGCCTGGGTGAGCTGGCCATTGGTCTCCAGCGTGAATGCCTGGTAGCGTCCCCAGAGGGTGCCGGTGGGCAGGTTGGTGTTGCCGCCACGGACGGCATCGGCGATCTCGTCGATGCCGATCTGGCGCGTCGCCAGGGCGCGCGGATCGAGCTGCGCCCGTACGGCGTACTTCTGGGAACCGTAAACCTGCACCTGCGCCACGCCGCTCACCATGGAGATGCGCTGCGCCACGAACGTCTGCGCGTACTCATCCACGGCGGAAAGCGGCAAGGTCGGCGAGCTCAGCGCCAGGTAGAGGATGGGCTGATCGGCCGGGTTCACCTTCTGATAGGAAGGCGGCGCAGGCATGTCGCGCGGAAGCTGCGGCTGCGTCTTGGCGATTGCGGCCTGAACGTCCTGCGCGGCGGCGTCGATATCGCGGCTGAGGTTGAACTGCAGCGTGATGGAACTGTAGCCCAGCCCGCTGGTAGAGGTCATGCTGTCCAGGCCGGCGATGGTCGAGAACTGGCGCTCCAGCGGCGTGGCCACGGCCGAGGCCATGGTTTCCGGGCTGGCGCCAGGCAGGCTGGCATTCACCAGGATGGTGGGGAAGTCGACGTTGGGCAGGTCGCTGACCGGCAGGCGCTGGTAGCCCATGGCGCCAAAGATCAGCACCGCCAGCATGACCAGCGTGGTGGTGACCGGACGCCGGATGAAGAGTTCGGCAATGTTCATGGCCGGCGCTCCTGGCTGGTTTGCGGAGGGTTTTTGATCTCCACGCGCGCGCCGGGCACCAGGCGGATTTGCCCGTCGGTGACCACGGTTTCGCCGACCTCAAGGCCCTCGGCGATCACGGCCTGGCCGTCTTGCACGCGAGCCACTTTGATCTGGCGGCTGTCGGCTGTCTGGTCCGGCTTGACGATAAAGACGAAATCCCCCTGCTGTCCGGACTGGATGGCCTGGGCCGGGATCACGATGGCATTCGGCTGGGCCGTCAGCTTCAGGCGGACATCGACGAACTGGCCGGGCCACAGGCGGCGGTCCTGGTTGGGGAACGTGGCTTTCAGCCGGATGGTGCCCGTCGTCCGGTCCACTTCGTTGTTCACAAAGCTGACCACGCCCTCGACGGGGGGGCCGGAGTCCTGGGGAATCGTGGCCTGTACCGTCAGCTTGCCCTCGGCCATATAGCGACGCACTTCCGCCAGATGCTGTTCCGGAAGCGTGAAGCTCACATAGATAGGCGTGATCCGGTTGATGACCACCAGCTGCGATTTCTCGTCATTCTCTTTGACGACGTTGCCTTTGTGGACCATCAGGCTGCCGGTGCGGCCGTCCACGGGGGAATAAATAGTGGTGTAGGCGAGCTGTACCCTGGCGTTTTCGACCGCGGCGCGGTCGGCGTTCACCGCGGCCTCCAGGGCTTCGGCGTTGGCGACGATGGCGTCGTACTGCTCCTTGGCCACCACGCCTTCTTCGACCAGCCGGGTGTAGCGTACCGCCTGTGCCCGGGCGTTCTTGAGCTGAGCCTCGTCGCGCGCCAGGCTGGCTTCCGCGCGCCGCAACTCCGCTTCCAGCGGGCGGCGGTCGATGGTGAACAGCAACTGCCCGGCGCGAACGTCCTGGCCTTCGGTGAAGTGCACGCCGATGAGTTCCCCGGCGACCTGCGACTTGACGGCCACCGAGGAGGTGGGCTCGACCGAACCGATGGCTGACAGCTCGACCGGCATGGTCTTCTGCACCACCCGGGCAACGGTGACTGGAGCCGCCGGCGGTACCGGCGCCGCCTGCTGCTTCGAACAGCCTGCGAGAAAAAGCAGGGCGGCGAAGAGGAGCAGTGCGACCTGCCGCGCGCTGCGTGCTGGCATCATCGGTTTAATTCCGGAGAACATGTCAACCCTTTTTAGATGTGCGCCGGTGCGAAGCGTCGCTTCCATTTCGCGATCCATTACGGGATCCATTGCGGGGCTCCATGCCCGCCAGCCAGATGTCGGCCAGAGTGCGGCTCACTTTACTGTCGGAGAAGCGCCGATAGCGCTTGCCGCCGAACAACTCCTGGACCAGATAGTGGTAGATCACCATGCCGACGAAGCCGCGGGCCGCCAGGCGCGGATCGGTGCGGCGGAAGCGCTTTTCACGCACCCGCTCGGCGATATGTTCTGCCAGGGCTTCGTAGAAGCCGTCGAATTGCGTGTGGAAGAAACGGCCCGCCAGGCGATGGTTCTCGAGCGCGCTGTAGAGCATGAGCCGGGAGCGCTCCGGGTCCCCGGTGTTGCGCTTCAGGATGTCCTCGGCGATGGTGGCGAACAATTCCCGGTCGTCGCGGATGTGGCGCAGGCGCTCCCGCAACTGCTCGCGGGCGCGCTCCGCCTTGCACGTGTGCTCCAGCAAGGCCCAATAGAGCGCCTGCTTGGTGGGAAAGTGGCGGAAGATCAGCGCTTCGGTGACGCCGGCGCGGCGGGCGATGGCGCGCGTAGTAGTGCCCTGGAAGCCCTGCCGGGCAAACAGATGGCGGGCCACCTCCAGGATCTGGCGGCGGCGGTCCGGGGCGGAGTAACGGACGGCGCGGGACATAAGTAAGTAAACACTTACTTATATGCCAGTGTCCGGCCGGTCGTCAAGCGCGGGGCGCGAGGGCCGGGCCGCAAGCTTCCTCGTAGCCATGGCCGGGAGCCGGAGACGTTTTCCCGGTTGAAACCGACGCATGCCATTGGAACAATAGACCGCCCCGAAAGGAGCGCGCTGTTTGCCCGTGCCGCGCATCGAATTGCCCGACCCGTTCAATGTGGCCACCTGGTTCGTGGACCGCAACCTGGAAGAAGGGCGCGGCGAACGCGTGGCCATCGAGTGCGGCTCCGAGCGCGTCACATACCGGCAGGTCTTCGAGAATGTGAATCGGGTGGCCAACGTCCTGCGGCGGGCGCTGCACGTGCGGCGCGAGGAACGCGTGGCGCTGCTTCTGCTCGACACGCCCGAGTTCGCCTACAGCTTCTTCGGGGCGATTCGCATGGGGGCGGTGGCGGTTCCGCTCAACACCCTGCTCAAGCCCCGCGACTACGAATACCTGCTGAACGATTGCCGAGCGCGCGTAGCCATGGTGAGCGAGGCCCTGTTGCCGCAGCTCGACGCCATCCCGCGGGACCGGCTGCGGTACCTGGAGCACGTGGTGGTGGTCGGGCCGGCACGGGGCGACCGGCCGTCGCTGAGCGCACTGATGTCGTCACACTCTTCGGAGAGTGCCCCCGCACCCACCAGCAAGGACGAGCCGGCGTTCTGGCTTTATTCTTCGGGCTCTACGGGTCCGCCGAAAGGCTGCGTTCATCTGCACCACGACATGGTGGTGTGCGCCGAACTCTACGCGCGGCAGATCCTGAACCTCGTCGCCGAGGACCGCTGTTTCAGCGTGGCCAAGCTGTTTTTCGCCTACGGGTTGGGGAACGCCTTGTACTTCCCGTTCGCGGTAGGAGCAACCAGCATTCTGTGGCCGGGGCCGCCGACGGCGGCCAATGTGTACGAAGTCGTTGAGCGCCACCGGCCGACATTGTTCTTCTCTGTGCCCACGAACTACGCCATCCTGCTGGCCCACCGGCGGGAGGATCGGGACTTTGATCTCTCGTCAGTCCGGTGCGCGGTTTCAGCCGGAGAGGGACTGCCCGCCGCCCTCTATCATCGCTTCCGGGAGCGCTTCGGAGTCGAGATCCTGGATGCCATCGGCTCCACCGAGGCCTTGCACATGTTCATTGCCAACCGGCCGGGCGCGACGCGGCCGGGGTCGAGCGGCCAGGTCATTCCCGGTTACGAGGCGCGGATCGTCGACGACGAAGGACGCGACCTGCCGGACGGGGAGGTGGGCCACTTGCTGATTCGGGGCGACTCCACCTGCGCCTTCTACTGGAACCAGCACGAGAAGACCAAGGCCACCATCCAGGGCGACTGGCTGCGAACGGGCGACAAGTATCGCCGGGATGCGCAGGGCTATTTCTGGCATGCCGGCCGGTCCGACGACATGCTCAAGGTCGGCGGCATCTGGGTGAGTCCGGTGGAGATCGAGAGCACGCTGCTCGAGCACCCTGCCGTGCTGGAGGCGGCCGTGGTCGGCCGGGAGGACCGGGACCGCCTGGTGAAGCCTGCCGCCTACGTCGCCCTCCGGCCGGGCTTCGCCGCGGGGGAGGTGCTGGCTGCCGAAATCAGAGAGTGGGTGGCTTCCCGCATCGCGGAATACAAGCGTCCCCGCTGGGTGGAATTCCTACCCGAGCTGCCTAAAACGGCGACTGGAAAGATCCAACGATTCAAGCTCAGGAAGATGGCGGCAGGGGACGAGAGCCAGGCCCGGCGGGATTGACCGCAGCAGCGAGGGCTGGAAACGCTGATTCCTGTCAAGGACTGGGTGTCCGCGAATGGCATTTGCCGAATGCCATTCGCGATTGGCCATTGCGTTCGCGGGTTTGCGGGGCGCGTTGAGCTGCGTCCCGGCGCCTCGCAAGGTGCTTCGGTCGCCCTGCCGAGTCCTTTGTTCCTTTTTCCGGACAAAATTTGACGCTTTCCTCAAATCGTGCAACTCCCGCACTGTGGAATGAATCCATCTGCTCACAGCGAGCGATGTCGCAAATGAAGCACGAGCGGCTTTCCTTCGCTCCTATGCCGATGTATAGTCGCTGGCTTTCCGGGGATGGATTCGTGGCCAGGTTGTGGCGCATCTCTCTGCCGGTGGTGGCGGGCGCACTCGTATTCTCCGTGGGCGCGACCCTGTGGCAGGCAAGGCGGGCCTTGCGGGAATCGGCCGCCCACGTGGCCGAACAAGGGCGCCTTCGCTTCAAGCTGGCTCCCCTGGAGCCGTCGGGAGCGCCGGCGGTGGAATGGGTCAGTTCCCCGGCCGTGTTCACCGATGCCGCTTCCTATCGCGCTCTCCTTTATATAGCCGGGCCAACCGGACTCCTGGCCTACGGACCCGCGGGTCAGGTGGCCGCGCATTACCGTGTGGGGCAGGAACTGCCACCCGCGCCCATCGTTTCCCTCGCGGTAGGAGCGGCCATCGATTCCGTCGAGCCCGAACTGTTCCTTGCGACGACCGGCGCCGGTTTGCTCGCCTTCAACGGCAGGAGCTTCCGCCAGTTGCTTCCCGAGGATCCCGCCTATCGGAAGCTGACGTCGGTGCTGGTGTTGGAGTCCGGACGCCTGCTGCTGGGAACAGCGAAGGGTGTGCTCGTCTACGACGGCAAGACGCTGTCTTTCTTTCATCCCACCCTCGGGGGCCTGAACGTGACGGCGCTCGCGGGCGACGAGGCCAGCCTGTGGGTGGGAACGCTGGATCAGGGCGTGGTGCACTGGCACGCCGGGCAGGCGGATCGCTTCGCGGAGGCCGAAGGTTTGCCCGATCCGCAAGTGACGGCGCTGGCGCTGGGGGACGGATCGGCCTACGTGGGCACGCCGCTGGGCGTGGCTGAGTTCCGCGCGGGGCGGTTCTATCGCCGGCTGGCTTCTGGGTTTTTTGCCCGGAGTCTACTCGGGCGAGGCGAGCGCCTGGTGGTGGGAACGCTCGAGGAGGGCACAATAGAAGTGCCCTTGGGTGAGCGACGGCCGCGCTCACTCCGCCAGGCTGGAGAGCCGCTGCCGGGCGCAGTGGTGCGGCTGCTCGAACTCGAAAATGCGTTGCACGCGCTGGCCGGGGATGGGCTGTACGAGCTGACCAGGGGCGGCGGATGGCAGCGCCGGTTGGGGCGCGAAGCGGCGCTCCTCGCCGACCGCAACATCGCCGCGCTCTCCTTCGACCCACAGGGGCGTCTGTGGGTGGGCTATTTCGACCGCGGGCTGGACATCCTGGACGCCAGCGGCCGGCACGCGAGCCACGTGGAGAACGAGCGCGTCTTCTGCGTCAATCGGATCGTGCCGGACGCGGAGCGGAACCTGATCGCCGTTGCCACCGCCAACGGCTTGGCGCTGTTCGATGCCGACGGTCGTCAGCGCCAGGTCTTGGGGCGTGCGGAAGGATTGATTGCGGACCACGTCACCGACGTAGCGCTGTATCCGGGCGGCATGGCTGTGGCTACGCCAGCCGGCGTGACTTTCCTCGACGGTGCCGGCGCTCGGAGCTTGTATGCCTTCCATGGTCTGGTGAACAACCACGCCTACGCCCTGGCGGCCGAAGGCGGCAGGCTCCTGGTGGGCACACTGGGAGGGCTGTCGGTGGTGGAGAACGGCCTGGTGCGCGCCAGTTTTACTACCGCCAATTCCGGCCTGCGGCACAACTGGATCACGGCTATCGTCTCTTTGGGCGACGAATGGCTGGTGGGCACCTACGGTTCCGGCGTCCTCCGTTTGGATGGGTCGGGACACTGGCACACGTTCGCCGACCCGAAGCCCGACTTCGAGGTCAATCCCAACGCCATGCTGGTGACCGCGGCACGCGCGTACGCGGGAACACTCGACCGCGGCCTGCTGGTGTATGACCAGAGCCGCGAGCGCTGGGTTGCGGTGACGAGCGGCCTGCCTTCCGTGAATGTGACGGCGCTCGCCGCGCGCAACGGTTATCTCTATATCGGCACCGACAACGGTCTGGTGCGTGTGCGGGAAGACGACGTGCTGCGATGAAGTGCCTGTCGAGCTCGCTCGCGGTCCGGGCCGTCCCACGGGTGGCGCTAGCCCTGGCGTTGGCGGTGCCGGTCCTCTCTCGAGCGGATGCGGGCGTGCTGATCCCCTCCAACAAGCCGGCGCCCGATCCTTCCATCCTCTCATTGGAGGAGATGGAGATCAAAGTCCTCATCGACAACGGCGTGGCCCGGGTGGAAGTACGGCAGATCTTCGCCAACCATGAAGGCTCGATCCTCGAGGGCGAGTATCTGTTCGCACTGCCGGCGCGGGCGACCGTCTCCGACTTCGCCGTGTGGGACGGCGTTACGCGCATCCCGGGGGTCATCCTGGAGCGCAAGCGGGCGGGCGAGATCTACGAGAACCTGAAGTGGCAGTCCATCGATCCCGGCCTGCTGCAGGTGGGTGAGCGCGGCGCGGACGAGGCGCGGCGCACGGCCGTATTCAGCGCGCGCATCGTTCCCATCCCCGCCCACGGTACCAAACGCATGGAGCTTGAGTACCACGAGACCATTCCGGTCGAGAACCTGGAGTCGTACTTTGCCATTCCTCTGCGACCGGATGCATATCGGGCGCAGGTGGCCGGCCGGCTGCGCATCGACTTCGAGCTGCGCTCGGCACATGCCTTGCGCGATTTCCAACTGGTGGGCACGACCTATCCGCTCGAAGTGAAAGAACGCACTCCCCACCTGGTGCGAGGAAGATTCGAGGGCCGCAAGGTCACGTTCCAGGAAGATTTTGCCGTGCGCTACGCGCTGGATTCCGCGAAGACCGATCGCCTGGAAGTGCTGACCTACCGCGAGCCTGTGCCGGGTACGCCGCCGCCGACCGTGACCGCACCCGAGCCTGCGGGCAACGAGCCGGGATTCTTTGAGGCCTCGGCCGTGCTGGGCACCGGGAGCACAGGCGCAGCCGACGCTTCCGGGAGGCCGCGCACGGTGCTGGCACTCTTCGACACGTCGCTTTCCATGCAATGGGAGAAGCTGGATCGCAGCTATCAGGCGCTGGAAGCGCTGCTGCGCGGCCTGCGTCCGGCCGACCGCTTCAACCTGCTGGTGTTCAACACCGAAGTGACGCCCTGGGCTGCCGGGTTCGTAGCCGCGGAGCCGGCACAGGTGGAGGCGGCGCTGGCCTTCGTGAAGTCCGGCTACATCCGCGGTGGGACCGACATGGAGCGGGTGGTCAAGGCAGCGCTCGGCGAGATTTCGGGCCAGCGGGCCGGTTCGGCCGCCCGACCTGCAGGCACTCCAACCTGCGCGACCGACTGCTACCTGGTGCTGTTCACGGACGGCGGCGCAACTCGGGGTTCCATCCTGAACGCGCGGCTGGCTGCCGGCTACGAAATGAAGTGGAAGGAACTGCCGGAAGCCCAGCGTCCGCGGACGTTCGTCTTCGCTGTCGGGGACGACGCCAACCTGCCGTTGCTCCGCCTTCTGGCCCGGCACAACGGCGTGCTGGAATGGGCTCGTTCCACCGAGCCCATCGAGTTCAAGCTGCAGGCGTTCCTCTCCAAGATCGGACGCAGCCCGGTGGCCGGCTTGCAACTCTCGGCCGCTCCCGAATCCAACTTCGACCTGATCTATCCGCTGGACGAGGCGCCGTACGCGGGCTCCGTGGCCGCCTGGATCGGGCAATACCGCCGCCCGATGGCGAAAGCGGACTTTGGCGTGCGGGGCACACGGGATGGCGTGCCGTTCGAGATGCGCACGACCGCCGCTTTGCCAGAGCGTAACGTAGAGCACCCACACCTGCCACGATTGTGGGCGCGGCGGCGCGTGGACGCGCTGCTGGAAAAAATCGAGCGCGAAGGCGAGGATCGCGATACGGTGGACGAGATCATCCGCCTGGCGCGCAGGTACAAATTCGTTACGCCTTACACGTCGTTTCTGGCGGCGCCCCGTGCGCTCCTTCGTCCGCGCGTCATTCGGCCCGGTGACCCCGTACTGCGCGTCAAGACCGATCCATCCATCGTGTCTGTGATCGCGATGTTCCCCTTCGGCCTGGTGAAACCGCTGCGCTACCTGCCGCGCGAGGACACCTGGCAGACCCGCTTCCTCGCGCCCAAGGATTTGGCGGACGGTACGTATCAGGTGCGCCTGGTGCTGCGCGACCGTCGGGGACAGGTCTACCGCGAGTCGAAGAGCTTTGTGATCGCCAGCCAGCCGCCCGTGGTACGGGTCCGCCTGGCGAAGAGTCAGGTACGGCGCGGAGAGAGTGTGGCCCTGCGGGTGAGCGCCTCCGCCTCGACACGCACCATTGTGGCCCGGCTGTATGGCGCCGCGCCCGTCCAACTGCGATGGAACGAAAACGCCGGTGCGAACACGGGCGAGCTGATAGTGCCGCGGGAGCTGCCTGCCGGCAGGTACACGTTGCGCGTGATTGCGGAAGATATGGCCCACAACATCGGCAGCCAGGAGGTGCCGCTTGAAGTGCTGCCGTAGAGCGCGCTGGCGTCTCGGGCTGCTGCTGGCGGCAACGCTGGCTGCCGTTGCGCACGCCGACCTCGCACGCTGGGTGCAGGAGATTGACTCGGCCAGCGCGCTGCGCGCCGTCTTCTTTCGCTCGGTGCCCCTGCCTTCCGGGCCGGTCAACGTGCGACGCACGCCTCGCGAGACGCGCGAAGGGCTGACCCGATTGCTGGCGGCGCGGCCGAACGATCCCGAACTCCTGGCGCTGCGCGCCCGCGAAGCCGAACAACAGCTCGACCTCGACGCCGCCGAGGCCGACTGGAAGCAGAGCGCGCAGGCATCGGCAGACAAGGCTGCCGGATATCTGGCGCTGGCCGATTTTTATCGCCGGCGGCTCAAGCCGCGCGATGAGATCGCGGCACTGGCGACCGTCGCTGCCCAGCCGTCGCCGGCGTCCGAGCGCCTCGTACCGCCGGAGCGGCAACGTTCGTGGCGTGCCTTCGAGCGCATGTTCGCGGTTATCGAGGAGCAGGCCATGCCGGCGGAAGACAGCGTGGCGCAATACCGTGCCTGGATGGCTCGCTATCCGCGCGAGGCCCAGGTGTACCGGCGGTTCTTCGACTTTCTGGTAGCGCAGAAGGACTTCACAGCGGCTGCGGCGCAGATCGAGGCCTACCGCAAGGCCTTCCCCGACGACACAACCTTTCCCGTGCGGGCGCGTGCCGCACTCGCTCATGCCCGCGGAGCGGAGGCGGAGGCGCTCGCCGTCTATGAGAGTTCGTATCAGCCGCTGTGGCCGCCCGAACTCGTGCAAAACTATTTCAGCCTGCTGACCAAGACGCGCAACTTGAGGACATTTCTCGACCGGGCGCGGTCAGGGGTCGCCGCCGATCCCGACGATCTCAACGCGGCTACCCGCCTCTTTTATTACTACCAGCAGCAGGGGAACCTGGCGGCGGCGCGGCGGGCCCTGGTGGAGTACCGGCTGCGCAAGGAATCGCGCAACGCGTCCTGGACCGCGCAGCAACTCTGGGTGATGGCGCGCCTGTTCGAGGGCGTGCTCGACTACGACGAGGCTGCCCGGCACTACTATGCGCTTTACAGTCTGCCTGCGGCGGCCGATGCCGACCGCGAGACGGCCCTGGCCGGGATCCTGCGCGTGCTGTTCGACGCGCCCGAGCATCCCGTGCGCTTCGGCGCCGGCGACCTCTCGTTCTACAAGGATGTGGCCACCATGGATCCCGCTCCCGGGTTCCTGAACGGCATCCTGTCGCTGATTCTGAATTCCACCGAGCCCGAGTATCGCTACGCCGAACAGGAGCGGCTTTCCGTTGCTTACTTCCATCGCGCCCGGGCGGCTGAACTGATGGCGCTTTTCGAGTCGCGCTTCCCGCAGTCGGCGGAGCGGGCGCCGTTGCGCGCGCGGCTGATCGAGGCCTATGCGCAATACGGCGATGCGGACGCGGTGATCGCCGCAGCCCGGCGCTTTCTCGCGGATTTGCCGGACGCGGCGGAGCGGACGCGCGTTTCCTTGCTCCTCGCGGAGGCCTATTCGCGCTCGGACCGGGTGCAGGAGGAGTTCGCCACCTACGATGCCTTGCTGGCGGAACTGGCGGCCAAGGCCGGCAACGTGCCCCTGGGCGAAAACGCGACGGCGCTGGTTCGGACCTCCGAGGAAAGTGACGAAGGCGGAGAGCAGCCGCGAGAAGGCGGAACCGCAGGGCCCCGCTCTCCGGAGTACGCCCGCGTGCTGGAACGTTACATCGCGCGCCTGCTCTCGCGCAAGGAAACCCGGCGCGTGCTGACGCTCTATCGGCGGGAGATCGACCGCAATCCCGACGACCCCGGCCTCTACGAGCGCTTGGCCGCGTTCCTGGAAGCCAACCGATTCGGAGCCGACGTCGAGCAGACCTACCGGCGCGCCATGCAGCAGTTCCCGGACCGCTCCTGGCATCACAAGCTGGCCCGCTGGTACCTGCGCAGCAAGCGGCAGGCGGATTTTGAGAAGCTCACGCAGGAGGTTGCCCAGGTCTTTACGGGCAGCGAACTGGAGGCCTACTTCCGCGATGTGGTGGCAGGCGCCGGCCTCGGACCGCAGCTCTACCTGCGCGTCAACCAGTACGCGCACCAGCGCTTCCCATACAGCCTGGCGTTCGTCCGCAACCTGCTCTCCGCCTACCACTCGAAGGACACCTACGACCACGCCGCCTGGCAGCAGCTCATCCGCGAGTTCTGGTTCTACAGCGACGACCTGCGCGCCCGCTTCTTCGAAGACCTGGTGGCGTACAGGAAGATGGAGAGCGAGCTGGCTGCGGCACTTGCCTATGCCTCGACCACCAGCGGCGCTCGCTGGCCGGAACTGGCGCGGCAGAATCCCGCCGCGGCGCGCTTCCTGGGCGAGGCGGCGGCGTGGCAGTCGCACTTTGAAGCGGCGGCGCCCTTGCTGGGTGCGCTGGCGGATGAACATCCCGGCGATCTGGATCTCAGCCGGCGAGCCGCCGCGATTCATCGCTCGCTGGCGGCCTACGAGCCGGCGCACACCGAGGCGGCGGCAAGCATTGAAGAGAGGATCGTTCGCTTCGATCCGCGCGATCGCGAG
Organism: Terriglobales bacterium; assembly: GCA_035573675.1. Lineage (NCBI taxonomy): Bacteria > Pseudomonadati > Acidobacteriota > Terriglobia > Terriglobales > Terriglobales bacterium. The sequence continues at coordinate 50,516 of DATMAB010000006.1, read as the reverse complement.
GCGCTGGCGCGCGTGGGTGACGTCTATGCCGACCGCGACCAGTTGGCACGCGCCCGGCCCTGGTGGGAACGCATGGCGCACGTCGCGCCCGGCAAACCCGAGGGCTATCTGGAAGCCGCCACCGTGTTCTGGGATTACTACCAGTTCGATGAGGCGCTACGGATGATGGAAGAGGGCCGCAGGAAGCTCGGCCGTCCGGCGCTCTATGCCTATGAAGCCGGCGCAGTGTACGAAAACAAGCGCGACTACCGCCGAGCGCTGCAGCAATACCTGCAAGGCGCGCTGGCCGACCCCTACTCGCCCGCGTGGCATCGCTTGTTGGCCCTGGCGCGTCGTCCCGCTTTCCGGCAACTGGCGGATGAGGTGACCGCTCGCGCCGTGGCTCTCCCGGATCCATCCCAGGAAGCACTCAATCTGCGGGTTGCGGTGCTGGAGACCCAGGACCGCCGCATTGACATCGAGAAGATGCTGCAGGCTCTGGTGGAGACCACGGCATCGATCGAGATGCTGGAGCGCATCGAGGGACTGGCGGAGCGCCAGGATTTCCACGCCGTGCGTGCCCGTTCCCTGGAGCGCCGCATCGCGCTCACCGGAGACCCGGTCGAGCGCCTGCGGCTGCGCCTGGCGCTGGCGCGCTTCCGCGAATCGCGGCGAGACGTGGAGGCTGCGCGCCGCGAGATCGAGTCGCTGTACGCGGACAACCCCAGGGTGCTCGGAGTGGTGCGCGCCACCGTGGACTTTCACTGGCGCAACCAGGACGCGCAGCGCGCGCTCCAAATCCTCGAACAGGCCGCAGCCGCGTCGCATCCCGCGCTTCGCCGGCAATTCCAGTTCGAAGCCGCGCGCAAGGCGACCGAGGCCGGCCAGTTCGCACACGCCCGAAAGCTGCTCGAACCGCTGTTGCGCGACGATCCCTTCCAGTCCGAGTACCTGACCGCCGTGGCCGATACGTTCGCGCGCGCCGGGGATGATGCCGGATTGCGCGACTTCTACGTCGCCACCATCGAGGCCATGCGGAGTGCCCCTCTGGCGCCGGCGGAACGCACGGCCCGGATCGCCGCCCTGCGGCGTGGGCTGATCCTGGCGCTCACCCGCCTGAAAAACTACGCGTTCGCGGTCGACCAGTACATCGAGATCCTCAACCGCTATCCGGAAGACGCGGGACTCGCCGCGGAAGCCGCGCGCTACGCACAGGAGCACGATCGCAAGCAGCAACTCCTCGATTATTACCGCAGGGCGGAGCGCGATTCGCCGCGCGATTTCCGCTGGCCCACGGTGACGGCGCGCCTCGAAGCGCAATTCGAGGATTTCCCCGCGGCCATCGAGGCCTACACCCGGGCCACGCGCATCCGCCCGGATCGTTCCGACCTCTACCTGGCGCGGGCGCAGATGGAAGAGCGGCTCATGCGCTTCGACGAAGCGCTTGTCGATTACCGCAAGCTCTACGACCTCACGTACCAGGATGCGCAATGGATGCGGAAAGTCGCCGAACTGCACGCCCGCAGGAGCGAAATCCAGCCGGCGGTCGAGGCGTTGCGCAAGGCGCTGATCGAGGGAAGGCCGGAACGCCCGCAGACTTTTTTCGAAACGGCGGAGCAGTTGGACGCCTGGAACCTGCCCGCAGAGGCGCGCGCGTTCGCCGAACGCGGCGTCGAGCTGGCCGGCAAGGACCTGCTGCGCGACAACGACTACCTCTCAGGCGCGCAAACGTACGCCCGCGTGATGATCCGGCTGCGCCAGCATGAAGCGCTGTGGAAGCGCCTCGCCGAGGCGCGTCAGGCCGGTGGCGCGGAAAACACAGCCTCGTCCTACCAGGCAGTCCTTCGGCAGCTCGGGCAGACCCTCGACCGCTACTACGCTCCAGAGGAGCGGGCTGCCTTCGCGGCGTTCCTGGAGGCGCAGAAGGCTGCGGCATCACGCGATGACCTGGAGCGCGTCCTGGTACCGCTCGCCCAGGACGCCGTCCTGCCCGATCTGGAAGCCCGGTGGCGTCATGAGCTGATGATGTCTTCGCCCGGCAGTCCTGAATCGCAGGTGCACTACGGTCGCCTGGTGCAACTGCAGCGCAGGCGCTTCCACTTCAGCGAGTTGGCGGCGCAACTGGAGGCATACGAGCGCGTCTTTCCGCACAACGAAGGCAAAGGGGGAATCCTGGATCAGGCGGCCGACGCCTGGCGCGACGCCGGCAATGCGGATGCCGAATTCCGCGTGCTGCGCGCGCGCTACGAGACCTGGTACGGAGGGCCGCGCCAGGAGCGCTATTACGAGTTCCTGCTGGAACGCGACCCGCAGCGCCTGGTGACGTTAGCCGCGATGACGGAACGGCCGCCATGGTTCCGCGACTCGGTGGCCGATTTCGCCGTGCGCCGTGCGCCGAACGCGTTGGCGCTGGACGTGATCGCCGCCCGTGGCGGCGGTCTCCCGCAGGTCTGGACGCGCGCCTACACGGGGCTCGCCGGACTCTATCGGGACGAGAAGGCGCCGCGCGTGCGCGAATCCTTCCTCGCCGCTTTGGGAGGCGGCGCCATCGGCGAGCGCGTCGGCCGCCCTGTAGATCGCAACCAGACGCTCGCCGGCGACCTGTGGTTTTACTACGGCTCTCGCTACGGCGAGTATCAGTGGGGCATGAAGGCGGCGGACACCGAAGACTATCTGCCGGCCATGCTCGAAGGCACTCCGGCGAACACGGACGCATATTTCACGCTGGCTGGTTTTTACCGCGATACGCGTCAGTGGGAGCGCGCGCTCGCGGACTACGATCACGCGCTGGAGTTGAGCCCCCGCCGCGGGGAGGCGCACCTGGAGGCGGCACGCATCCTCTGGCAGCAGGACCGCGATGCCGAGGCGCTCGAGCGCCTGCGTGCCGCGCTGGTCGCGTTCGACCATCAGCAGAACACCAGCGGCTACTCGGAGAGCTTCTGGCCGGATGTTGAGGCCACGTTCGAGGAACTGGGACGCAAGAAGCTCCTCCCTGCGCTGCGCGGTGAAGCCAACCAGTTGTTGCACAACTACGTACGCAGGAACGGCTCGTACCGTGCCGATCCCCTGCTGCGCGGAGCCTTGGCGGCGGCCGGCGATCCGGCGGCTGGCACCGCATGGGTTCTGGAACTTTCCCGCGTTGCTCCCAGCTCCAGCGGTTTCCTGAACGACATCAGGAATGCTCGCTGGATCCCCGAGACGGGACGCGAGGCCATCTATCGCCGCACGGTGGAATTGGCCGAGAAGGAACTGGAAGAGGCGCATGGGCCTTCTCGGGAATACGCCATCGAGAGCCTGAATCGCGCCCGGCTGCGGCTTGCGGCCCAGCTCGCGCGCCAAGGCCAGCCGCAGGCGGCCCATCATGTTCTGGAGTCCATTTCGAAAGCGGGGCGAGCCGCCCTGCTCTACGAACTGGCTCCTGTCGAGATTCGCGTGGCGGCGCTGGGGGGGAAGCTCGCCGATCTGTTCGCGCGCTACCGCAGCCAGCCGGATGAAGCGCCTCCGCTGGAAGCGCTCCGCAACGCCGCGCTCGCGCTGCGCTCCGACGGCCAGGCGGCGACAGCTCGCCAGGTTTTGGAGTTCGCATACTCGCGCGAACTGGAGAACTACAGCCTGGAGGCTTCGAATTTTCTCGGCTTGGCTGAGATTCGGCTGGAGCAGGGCGATACGCCGGGTGCCCTCGAGCTTTTGCGTCGCATGACGCTGATAGGCGGTGCGCCCTTTGAGAACCTGGAGCCGGCGGCGGCTTTGCTCGCCAGGTTCGGCCGCCACGCCGAAGCAGCCGAGTTCCGCAGCCAGCGTGTTCGTGCCGTGCCGTGGGACGCCGAGGCGCGTTCGCGGCAGGCCGAATCGTTGCTCGCCGCCAGTGGGCAGAGGGATCCAGCGTTCAAGTTGCTTGCCTCGGTCGTCCAGAAACCATCGTTGCCCTACGGCACACGCGTGGCAGCGGCAAGGGCCTGGGAGCGAGCCGACGGAGGTCCTCTGGATGCCGGGGCAACGGAATTGACTGAATTGGCCAAGAAAATCACGCCTGATTCCGGCGTGTTTTTCGGCTGGTTCGACCGCCTGTTGCAAGCGGGAACTCTGATGAGCTCACCATCCTCAAGAATCAAGCCGCTCGAGGATGCGCTGGCAATCCGCCCGGACTCCCATGCCGCACGCTTGGCGCTCGCCCGCGCCGCCGTTGAGGCGGGCCGGCACCGGCTGTTGCTGGTCGCGCTCGAGCCCTATCGGGAGGCGGCGAACCTCGGCCGCGAAGCCGACACCGGCTACGGGATGGAGGCGGATTCCTCCGAGGGCCGGGCAGCCGAAGAAGAGCCTCGTCCGATTTCATCCCTTGGCGACGAAGAGTTCGCCACTGAGTACTCCCAGGAGCGCTATGAAGCGGGCCGATGGTTGGCCGGCTTGGGGTTGGAGGACGGGGCCCGTGCCGACTTGGCACACCATCTCGCGGTGGCGCTGGAAGCTCAGGGACAGCACCGCGCAGCACGACGGTTCGTGCGCATCGCACTCTATCTGCAGGCCGACGATGCAGCGCGGCGACCGCTGCGGGCAAGCCTCGAGCGGCTGAACGCCGAGCTGCGCCGGCAGGCCGCGAATCAGCGCCGTCAGCCCAAGATCAGCCCCAACCTCGAACAGGAAAACCTGGTGCGACCGCGGCTGGCAGCGGCGGCTTACGCGGCAGGAAAGGGAGGGCGGCCATGACGACTTCGAGGTCCTATGCCGTGCTCTCGCTTCTGGCCTTGGTGGTGGCTGCGGCCGCGCTCTACCAGACAACGCCTGCCGAGCGCCCGCTGGCCGATTCCATGCCTCCGGGTGCACTGCTGGTGCTCGAAGCCCGGGACTTCTCCGCGGTCCTGGCTGACTGGAATCAATCGAAAGAAAAAGAACTGTGGCTGGCCGGCGACAATTACAAGGTGTTTTCACGTTCGCGCCTGTTCCTGCGGCTGAAAGAGGCTGTGGGAGAATTCGGTTCCGCGGCCGGCCTTGCGCCGGACATGGCTCTGGTGCAGTCGGTCGCCGGAAGCGAATCGGCGGTGGCCATCTATGACATCGGCAAACTGGAGTTTCTGTACATCACGCGCATGCCGGCCGCGCGCGCGTTCGAAAGCGTGCTGTGGCGAAAGCGCGCGGACTTCGAGCCGCGCAAAGTTGCGGACTTTGAATACTTCGTGCGTGCCGATCCGGAATCCCGCCGCGTGGTCGCTTTCGCGGCCGCCGACGACCACCTGCTGCTGGCCACGCGTGAGGACCTGCTGACAGGCGCGCTGCAGCGCATGGCCGGCCTGTCCGGATCCTCAGCGGCGCGCGAAGCATGGTATGAGCGCGCGGTCGGCTTGGCCGGCGATCGTGGCGACTTGCGGCTGGTCATGAACCTGGAAACGCTGGCCAGGAGTCCGCACTTCCGTTCTTACTGGATCCAGCAGAACATCAGCGAGATTCGCGAATTCGCTGCCGGCGTCAGCGATCTGCACCGCTCGCCGGAGGAGTATCACGAAGAGCGTGTCCTGATACCGCGGAATCCTGGAGAGCCCGGAGCGCCCGCCGGCGAGACGACGGCGCTGGCCGAAGTGCTGCGCCTGGCTCCGGAGGACGCCGGTCTTTACCGCGCTTGGGCGTCGCCCAGTACGGAACAGGCGCTAGAGCTGCTGGAGCGCAAGGTGCTTGCGCCGCGCACCGGCTCCGGACCTGCGTCGAAGGAGGCGCCGGCGGTGACCCTGGGTGAGGGCGTGAGCGGGAGCGAGAGCGACTTGGAGACGCGCATTGACGAAGCGCCGCCGGCGACGGCCGGCGGAGCGTTCTCGCCCCAGGCCCTGCGCCGAATGCTCGATTCCGTTCAATTGCGGGCGCTCTTGTCAGTCCAGTCCAGCGTTGTCGAAAAAGACTCAGGGTTTGTGGGCAATCGCTCCGTCATCGTCTTGCTCGGCGAGTCGGAGTGGAAGGCTGAGGCGGCTCGTGACGCTCTGCGCGAAACGGTCGAAGGCCTGTGGACGACGTCGCATCTCGGTGCGGCTTGGGTGGAGCGCCGCGACGGCGGCGAAAGCTATCATGCCCTCGACGGGCTGACGCGTTTGGCGGTGGCGGCGAGCGGCCGGCTGCTGCTGGTCTCGGATTCCCCCGAGATGCTGGTGTCTGTGTTGCGAAGAGCTTCGACCGCGTCCGCGCCCACGGATGCTGTCTACGCTGCGGGTTTCCGCCATGGCCGCGAAAACGAAAACTTCGCCCGCATGATGCGTTGGATGGATTACCCCGCCATTCACGCCGAGAGCGGCGACGCTGAGTCACGCCCGCCGCGCTTCTTCTCCGAAAACATCGCCAGTCTCAGCCAGGCGCTGGCGCGCGTGGAGTCCGCCACCGTCGTGCGGCGGCGTTCTGCTGCCGCCGTCAGGGAATCCGTCCGGTATCGTCTGCGCCCATGAATGGACTGCTCCGGTGCGTGGTGTGCGCGAGCGTGCTGCTCGCTCTGGAATGGCCGTTGCGTCGAGCCGCCGCCGGGACTGCCCATCCTGATCTCTACGTGCAGTCGGTTGCGCGAGCGCTCGAGCAGCAGTTCGCAGATGAGGATCTTTCGTTTCTGCTGCTGGATACGCGCAATGGCGAGGTCGTCGCCGAGCGCTGGGAAGAGGCCGGCCAGCCCCTGCCCCTGGGTTCACTGCTCAAGCCCTTCACGGCGCTGGCGTGGGGGGAAGCACACTCCTTCCGCTATCCCCAGCACGTGTGCCATGGCGCGCGCACCGGTTGCTGGCTTCCCCGCGGCCACGGGCGCTTGGGGCTCGCCGCTGCGATCGCCCACTCCTGCAACGCATACTTCCATAGGCTGGCCGAAGAAGTGCACCCTGCGGACGTCTCGCCGGTCTTGGAGCGCTACGGACTTTCGCCGCTGCCCACGGATGCCACGGCCGATGAGCGATTGGGCCTCGGAGGACGCTGGCGCGCTCCGCCGGCGGCCGTGGCGCGCGCCTACATTCAACTGGCCACCCGTACCGATGACCCCGGAACGCAAGAGATACTCCACGGCATGATGCTCTCCGGAGAAGTGGGTACCGGCGGCGCCGTTGGCCGTGCCGTACCCGGGCGCGCTGCGCTGGTGAAGACCGGTACCGCGCCCTGCACGCACACGCCAGGTGCGCCCGGCGACGGATTCGTGGTTGTGCTCTATCCTGCAACCTCTCCGCAGTTTGCCCTCCTGGTCCGCCGACACGGCGCGCCGGGTTCGGAGGCCGCATCGTCAGCCGGGGAAATGCTGCGCGTCATCGCCAAAGAGTGAGCATGAAAAAGGCAGCCGAACCCGCCGCACGCCGCTGGCCCACGGCAGCGCTCGTACTCGTACTGACTCCGGTTGTTCTGTCGTCAGGCGAACCGGCACATCCGGCCGCCGTGCGCGTGGGCGTGTTCGGCCTGTTCAGACCGCAGGAGCTTGTGCTCAGCGCGCCGCCCGGAGCCACCCTCACCATCAAGGTTTCCGGGAACGTCATATCGCTGGCCGGCGGCCAAAGTGCGCGTCTGCGGCTCACGGGAGGCGGCATAGAGTGTCGCTCGGCCGAGCGCCGCCTGACGGGCACGTCAGTGCAAGCCTGGCCTTCGGACGCTGGTGAGTTCCAGCTTGCCGTGCCGGGCAGGATCGAGCGCCGCTATCGCGGGAACCTCGAAGTCAGAGTTTCCGGTCGTGCGCTGCAGCCCGTTGTGACCATGGACCTCGAGGTCGCCGTGGCTTCTGCGGTGGCGGCCGAAAGCCCGCCCGGAGCGCCGCTCGAGGCGCTGAAAGCCCAGGCGGTGGTAACACGTTCCTACTACGTCGCCGGAGGCGGTCGCCACGCCGCCTTCGACTTCTGCGACACCACGCACTGCCAGTTCCTGCGACATCCGCCGGAGAAAGACAATCCAGCATGGCTGGCCACGGCGGCCACGCGGGGGCTCGTGCTCAGCTACGAAGGGAAGGTCTTGCCTGCGCTTTACTCAGCCAGTTGCGGCGGGCGCACTCGCACGCTGGCCGAAACTGGCATGCGGGGTGATCGCTATCCGTATTTCTCGGTCGCTTGCCCGGAGCACGCCGAGCCATGGGAGCGTCGCCTGTCGGCTGCCGACGGCAAACGGCTCTTATCCGGAAACCAGAGTGAAGGCTCGCGTCTCGAACTCGGCCGGCGCCGAGGCTGGAGCGCCGTTCCCGGCAACAACTATGAAGCCGAGCATGAGGGCGACCACATCTTGCTGCGCGGTCGCGGACTGGGCCACGGCCTGGGGCTATGCCAGCGCGGCGCCGCCCACATGGCGGCCCGGGGCGCTGGTTTTCTCCAAATCCTCAACTTCTATTACGCGAACACGACGATTGCGCGGTGATGCGGCGCGTGCTCCCGTTGCTCACTCCAAGAGTTCTGCCTAGACCACAACTTTCTTCACAGCCTTCCCGGAAGCCCTGGCAACCGTTGTGCTGCCCTCTGCGGCTGCTTTCGCAGCCGTCGAGCCGCCCCCAGCGACGGCCTTGGAAGCGGCCACGGAGGCGCTGACCACAGCTTTACCCACTGGCTTGATCACATGGTTGAACAGGCCGGCGTGAGCATTGCCCGCCCAGAGCAAGACGATCACAAGGCTCAACTTCTTCATGCGCTCTCCTCCCGATGACTCCCATGATTAGATGAATATTCCGGCGCGCTGGTTTGCCTGTTTCCAAACCTTGAGCGCCACCTGCGCGTTCTCAGCCGACCTGCACGAGTTCCTGCTGCCACTCCCGCCTTAGCGGTCGCAGGCGCGTCTTCTCAAGGTCATCCCTGTAGAAGAGGTTGTAGGTGTCGAACGGGATCAGCCTTCCGTCGGGATGGACGATGTGGATGCAGGTCTTCTTCACCGAGCGCACATCGAACGAATAGGCGTCGATGAACTGAATGATGAGCACGCGGAAGACGTTCTCGTAACTGAGGTCGGGTGGTGCGGCCAGCCGAGGCAGGCAGCACAACAGCTCGCGCAGCGAGCCTGCGCCGGAGCGCGGCGAATGATTGGTGGCGAACAGTTTGAACACGCCCTCGCGCACGGCGTCGTCCTGCTCGTAGACGATGGTGTTGCGCCCGGCGTTGATCAGCACCTGCGGATCGATCATCCCCGTCAGCGGCACGACCTTGCCGTTCAGCTTGAGCGCGTAACCCATCGCCAGGGAGTCGGGGTGGCAGGGAACAGGAATCACGTCCTCCGGCCGAAACACCGGCGATTCGTCGAGAATCCGTCGCCGGACTTCGGTCAGCGTGAGGCGGTCGGTTGCCGGGTCGAACTGCTCCAGCCGGCCCGCGGCCTGGATGGGCTGGAACGTGACGCCGCGCACGCACGGCTGCTGCAATGCATAGTCGATGATGCGTCCGACTTCGCCGTCGTTCAGTCCTTTCTTGAGCGTGACCACGAGGGTGGTCGAAACGCCCAGCCGGTTCAGCCGTTCGAGCGCCTGTTCGCGAACGCGGCGAAGGTCGGCGCCGCGCAGTTCCAGGAGCGCGTCGCGCTCGAAGGAATCGAACTGCAGATAGACCTCGAAGTCCGGCATGTATCCCGCCAGGCGCCTGGCGAAATCCTCCTCCTGTGCGATACGGATGCCGTTGGTGTTCACCATCAGATGGCGGATGGGCCGCTGCTTGGCCAGATCGAGTACCGCGAAGAAGTCGGGATGCAGCGTGGGCTCGCCGCCGGAGATCTGCACCACATCCGGCCGTCCCTCGTTGCGCACCACGGCATCCAGCATGGATCCGATTTCCTTCAGCGAGCGGAACTGCATGCGCGCCGGTCCGCTCTCCGCGTAGCAGATGGGGCACTTCAGGTTGCAGTAGTCGCAGATCTCGACCAGCGACAGGCAGGAGTGCTGCTGATGGTCTGTGCACAAGCCGCAATCGTAGGGGCAGCCCCACTTCACCGGCGTGTTGAACACCAGCGGCATTTCCGGCGGCTTGATGAACACTTCCCGGCAGCGGCGATAGTAGTCGACGTCGTCGGCGATCAGCACTTTTTCGTGGCCGTGCTCGGGGCAGCGTTTGAGCAGGAAGACCTTGTCATCCTGAAAGACGATCTTCCCTTCCACCTTGCGGAAGCAGGCCGAGCAGAGCGAAAGCGCGACGTCGTAGAAAAGATACGGGCGAACCGGCATGGCATCACCTCGGCGTTGGCGAAGCGGATCGAGTGAACAGCTTGCGAACCAGGCGGAGCAGGAGCAGGACTCCTGCGCCCAGCACCAGCAGACAACCGGCGTAGAATCCGGCGGCGAACGGTCCGTACCAGTACTGGCCCTTCTTTCCCAGCGTCTCCAGAAAGCCATAGCACGACGACGCACCGAGCACCACGCCGCTGGCCAGCATCACCAGCACCTGCCCCCAGGTCGGACGCGTGATCACCCCGCCGCCTGCGGCGCTTTCGGCCCCACTTCCCGACGAAGCGCGGACCACCATCAGCACCGTGCCGCCCAGCGCCAGCCCCATCCCGCCGATGAATCCGGCCGCGAACAGCAGTGAGAGCGAATCGTTGCTGTCGTACAGCAGGACGCCGTAGCAGGCAGAAGCCGCCAGCACCGATCCGGCTGCGAACAGGATGGCTCCCTGCTTCCAGTTCGGTGCGCTCATCGGCAGAATCTCCTCTAACTCGTCTTGAGCATCTGGCGAGCTACCCAGACGAATCCCACAAACACGCCCAGGAAGACCAGAGCGATGCCCAGCATGCCTGGTTCCTTGCCTTTGTCTGCCACGAAAAAGAATCCGAAGCAGGCAGACATCAGCAGGAAGATCAGGCTGGCCAGGATCACCAGGATCGCCAGCACAACCCGGATGAAGCTCCGTGATGCAGGTTGCGGCTTTTCGGTAGTGTCGTCCACGTCGACTCCCGTGCTCCTAGAACACCCAGCGGTAGGCGACGCTTTGCGCAAAATGCACAATGGCCAGGTACACCGCTGAGCCGATGAACCACAGGATGAGGCTGGCGGTTTCGTCGGCGCTGCGACGGTCCCGGCGCCACAATTGCCATGCAAAGTAAGCGGCCGCGCCCGTCGCCACCAGATCGATGAGCGAGGCGATCTGTCCGGCATACAGGCCCGCCTGCCGCCAGACCAGCAACAACGTGCCCCACGTCCACAGACTGTAGAGGACGCTCACCACGCTGAACGCCAGCGCCAGCGCTACACCTTTGCGTTCCGGTTGCTCGCGCGTCAGCCACAAGACCGCCCCGTAGGGAAGCTGATAGAGAACAAATGCGGCCATCATCGCCGGAATCAGATTCGCCGGATAGCCGGGCTCCATCCGGTTCAGCACGATTCCAAGAAAGCTCAAGCCGATACTGATTCCGATGGCCAACCGCAAAGGCAGCAGCAGTTTCGCCGCCTCTTCTGCCGTGATCGGGAGTGGCGGCGCCGCTTCCGCGCCCGGCGACGCCTGTGACATTCCCTTGGCCAGCTTGAAGATTCCGTAGAAACCACCTCCGAGGATCGCCACAAACGTCACCACGACGACTGCCAGAAACTTCCTGTCTGCGGCGCTGGGAGAGGAAAACAGGCCGCACGCTGCCAGCAGCAGCATGAGCAGGCTGGCCAGCAGGATCAGAATGGACAGGACCACGATGCCGAGGATGCGCAGCGCCTTGCCCGCTCCGCGTGCCAAGCTTGTTCCTCCCGTCCGGCCTATCCGCTCACGGCGGTTGCAGGTCGTTCGCCCACTCGCAACCAGCGCTTCAGGTCGCGCGCATAGTAGAGCAGGACGCCCACGCACGCCCACTGCAGCAGTGACAGTCCCGCTACTGTCACACCCGGCTTGATGAAGTCCACGAGCAAGCGGAACCCCAGGTAGCCCACCATGAACATCTTGAACAGGTCGCCGCTCTCATACTGTGCCCGCGAGCGCCGCCACAGGAACTGCGCCAACAGCAATAGAAAGATGAGTTCGTAGAGCTGCGTCGGATGTCGCGCGATGCCGTCGCCGAAATCCACCCCCCAGGGCAGCGTTGTCGGCGTGCCGAAGGTGTGGTCCTCAAGGCCGGTCAGGAAGCACCCGAAGCGCCCGGCTGCCGTCCCTATCGCCAGCGGAATGGCGAACAGGTCGCCGGTCCGCGCGCGGATACCGAGGTGGCGCTTGGCCCACTCGACGGCCACCAGCCCTCCGATCAGCGCGCCCACGATGGTCTTGCCCGCCATCAGGTACGCGGGATCGGGCCAGCGTTGCAGTGTCTGCCACGGGTCTTCGAACCAGTACAGGATCTTGCTGCCCAGGGCGGCGCCCGCCGCTGCCGCCGCGACAATCGACCAGCGCAACGGCGCGGCGATTGGATCGCCCCAGCGGCCGCGCAACAACAGATACAGGCGGAAGCCCAGAGCATAGCCCAGCCCCTCGAACACCCAATGCGGGTGCAGCTTCCAGGGACCCAGGTGGAGGTAGAAAGGGAAGTCCACTGGCGCGCCATTCTGCGGGCAGGCGTCGAGTGTGTCAACCAGTGCGTTGTCGAAGTAAGTTGCGCAAACTCCTTTGACGTTGACACAATAGCGTCCGCCATGGCCACGGGCGCAACCACCAGCGGAACCGGATCGCTGAAGCTGCCGGTGCGCGTGGCGCTGGTCAACCTGGACGAAACCACCTCTGCCGTCCTGCGCGAGTGCTTCCAGCAGTCCCGCATTGCCACCGTGGCTGTCAGCGGCATCGTGGAGCCGCGGCTGGCGCGAGAGAAGTTCGACGCCTGCGTCGTGCGCTTGAACGAACAGGCCGGCAAAGTCCTGGAGACCCTGCGCTCCTCCCGGGAGAACCAGCGCGCCTTTCTCTACGGCGTGGCCCGCAGCAGCGAGGAAGCCTTCCCCTTCACGCGGCACGGCATCAATGCGCTCTTCCTCGATCCGGTCGAGCGCGAAGCCGCGCTGAAGGTCGTGCAATCGACCCAGAACCTGGTCACCGGGCACATGCGGTTGTTCGTGCGCGTTCCCTTGGTCACGGAAGTGATTCTCGACGCCGAGGGCAAGCGCCACTCCTGCTACAGCCAGGAGGTCTCCGGCGGGGGCATGGCCATGGTGACCTCGGCACGGCCGGCGTTGAACCGTAATGTCTCCCTTGCCTTCAGCCTTCCCGGCCTGCCCCGGCTGGCCATGAACGCCATCGTCTCCTACGTCACCGAGGCGGAAAGCCTGCTGGGCGTGCGGTTTTCCCCCTCGGGCGATCGTGACCGCGTGCGCAAGTGGGTGGACGACTACCTGGGCGCCATCCACAAATAGATCGCTCAGGAAACGATTCCGGGCATTCCGGCGTCTAATATGGCGCCCGACCGTTCCACGGCCGATCGGGCTCGTCGGGAACCAGGGTTTCCTTGACACGCACGCCATATCGTTCCGCGCTCTACGCTCTCGGCTTGCTCTGCCTCTCCCTCCCGGCCCTTGCCCAGGAGCCGCTGGTTGCACTCCGCTACGACCTGCGGCCGGGCGACCACCTCGTCTACCATCAGAGCCTTGAGCGGGAAACCACCGGGGGACGCGTTGAAGCGCTCTCCCGCGCCTCCTGGACCACCCACGTGCTGGTCGCGGATGAACATGCCGGTTCGATGGCGGTTGGCTTTCAGCGCAACCGCGAAAGCTACGAGCTTGTCCGCTTCAAGCTGGATGGCGAAGACCGCTCGGAGCGGGAGCGCAAGCGCGCGGCACCCGTCCTGGCGCGCACCGCCCGCTACGCCGAGGCCAACCGCCTGACCGCCTCCGGCGCGGCGCTGCTGTTCTGGCAGGTGGTTCGCGAATCGGGCAGCAAGATTCTGTACGACTTCCACGAGATTCAGCCGCTGCCCGAACACCCGGTCGGGCCCGGCGATACCTGGCAGGCGCCCAGCGTCCTCGGCCTGCGCTTTCGCGCCGTCGCCTGGGAACCGATTGCCGAACAGCGCTGCCTGCGTTCCGAGGGTGTTTCCGCCGAGGGCAACGTCTCCGTCCGCTACTGGTTCTGTCCTGCTACCGGCACGCTTGCCCGCCTGGAGTACGAAGGAACGTATCCCGGGTTTCTGCGCGGCATTACGCGCGAAAAGCTGAAGCTGGAACTGGTGGAACGCCGCCGTGAGGAAGAGCCCGAAGAGTGGCTGGCACAACCCGACCTCCAGCACGGGCTGATGGCGGCGTTGCTCGTCGCGGACACACTGCCGCTCGAGGTTGCAGATCTCTACGCGGTTCTCGATGGCGGCGACGCCGAATTGCAGCGCCGCGTGCTGGCACTCGCCTACCGCCGCCGCCTGACACCGCCTTCTGTGGAACAGCTTTCCAGGCTGCTTGGTTCCGCACATCCTCGCGTACGTACCCTGGCCGTGCGCGCGCTCGAGTCTGATGGCAGCGAGGTCGCGCGTCCCCTGATTGAACGTGCGCTCCGCGACCCGGACTACTTCGTGCGTCAGGCCGCCCTGGCATGGATGCGCGCCCGCCTTCCCGCCGCAGAGGCCGTGCATCTGCGCGATCCCGCTCGCGCCCTCGCGGCTTGGGACAGGATCAGCCCTGACCCTCAGGCGGGTACAGCGAAGAAGGCGCCTCCTTCCGGCGCGGGTGACGGCGCCGGAAGTTCAGTCTCGCGCTGTGAGGACCCCGAAGCCTGGACCGAGGACATCCTGCGCCGCCGCAGTTTCCGCTGGGAGCCCGAGGACGTTCGCCCGCGCGCCATGACCTCCGGCCCCGATCCGGGCTGGCCCTATCTTGTTCGCATCCCGGAGGACTACCGCGGCGACGAGCCCTTTCCCCTGCTCATCTACCTTTCCGGAAACAGCGGACCCGCCATCGAGGGCGCGCTCATCGGCACGGAGCCGGCGGCGCAGACCGGTTACATCGTCGTGTACCCGCACGCCGGCGGGTTCTGGTGGAAGCACGCCCCCACGGCCCGCATGCACGCCTTGCTCGGCGAGCTGATGCGCACGTTCAATATCGACCCGCGCCGAATTTTCATCGCCGGCGTCAGCAACGGAGGAACGGGCGCCGCCTACTACGCCACGCTCTTTCCCCACCGCTTTGCCGCTGTTGTGTCGCAGATGGGTGCGGGCTTCTTTATTCCTGAGGTCGAAGCGGACGCGCTGCCGCAGCCTGCCAACGCCGCCAACCTCCCCATGCTCTGGTTGCACGGCGCGCTGGACAGGACCATCGGCGCCTCCGCCACCACCGAAAGCGTGGAGCAGCTCAAGCCCCACCGCGCCCCGCTGGAGATGCACATCTTCCCCGATTGGGAGCACGAGGTCACGCTTGCCCGTGACGAAGGCATGACGCTGAAGTTCCTGGAGCGCTTCGAGCGCCAGGCGTTTCCTCGCCTCCTCACCTTCACCGCGCAGACGCTCCAATACCCGCGCCACTACTGGCTCGAGATCCTGGAGAAAGAGAAAGGGGATGCTCGCGTCAAAGCCGAACTGCGCGACGACAACACCATTCGCTTACGCACCGATAACGTCCGTCGCCTGCGCTTGCTGCTGCGTCCCGAACTGCTTCCCAGGCCCGGGAACATAAGCATCGAGTGGAACGGCAAGCCGGTGTTTTCCGGCGAACTCCGCCACGACTGCGCCTTGCTGCAGCGCTCCCTGGAATCGACCGCCGACCCGTTTCTCGCCTACACCGCCGAGCTCACGCTGGAGCTGCCTCGCTGAGCCGAGCCCGGACCCGGTTCGACCGCAAACGCGATTCCGTTCTTCGTGCCGTTCTTGACCGAGTACATCAGGTGGTCGGCGGCCTGCACCATGGTTTCAGTCAGGCCCGGCGGCACTTCATAGGTCACCACGCCGATGCTGAAAGTCACGGGCCATCCCTGGCTTTCGGCCAGCGCTCGCAAGGCGTCTTCCAGTTTGGTGAAAGCCTGGCGAGCCGAGCGGGCATCTGCTTCCGGCAGCAGGATTGCGAACTCGTCTCCTCCCATCCGTGCCAGCACGTCCGAGCGCCGCAAATGGCTGCGCAGGGTGCGGGCCACGGCGATGAGCAGCGCATCTCCCGTGCCGTGCCCGTGCGCGTCATTCACCGTCTTGAAGTTGTCGATGTCCATGTACGCCACGGTCAGCGCATGCCGGTAGCGCTGGCCACGGGCGCGCTCCTCTTCCGCTATCCGGTAAAAAGCGCGCGCATTGTAGGCGCCGGTGAGAGGGTCCGTCTGGGCGAGTTCGTGCAGCCGGTCGAACAACAGTTTGACCTCCGCCACCAGGGCTGCCGTGATCACGTAGGACCCCAGCCGAATGGCGGCGTTCCAATACAGCACGAGGGGACCCGATACCGCGGCGATCCGGTAGTTCGCTGCGACATAGGAGGCGTCACATAACAGTGCGATGAGGATTCCGGAACGCAGCCTGCCGCGCCAGGCCGCCAGGGCGATCGGAATCCAGTAGAAAAGGAAGACGGCGATGTCGGTTCCCGTGACGTAGTCCACTGCGAAGATGAAGAAGACCAGCGCCACGGCCAGCAAAAGGACTAGCCCCTTGGGTTGGCGTGCGAGGAAGCGAAGCAGCGTTCGTAGCATGTACGGGCGAACCCTGGAGCGATTGCGAGCTGCGAAACCCTACCACACCGGAAGACAGGCCGTCATGCTGAAGCTGACTGGGTATCCGCGGCCTTTTCCCGTTTCGGTTTTTGGCCGATCGCGGTCAGGAAGACCGCACTCTTGCCCGCAGCATGAGGAGAGAAGAAGCGCACGACCTCGTCATCATAGAAGGTGAGTCCCGTTGCGCCCAGCCCCAGCGCGTAGGCGGCCAGATACAGCTTGCCGCCCAGGATGCCGGCCTCCAGTTGCGCCGCGCGGTACCCGCGATTGCCGAAGCGTTCGAAAATGCGTTTCAAGTCTGCCAGGAAGAACACCGCCACGCTCGCGTCCCCCGGCAATTCCTGCTCCAGACCCAGGAACGCCGCCTCCTCGCGGAAGCTTCCTTCCTTCAGCAGTTCGAGCTCCAGGGTCTCGCGCCGCAGGTAGTACGCGCCCGCCGCCACTCCCTCGACCGCGTGCACTATCAGGTAGAGTTCGTTCAGCATCCGCCCGCCGGGCTCGAGGAAGTCGGCCGGGATTGCGCGCGTCGAACGATCGAGCAGCGTCGCCAGTTGCTCCTGCGTGATGGGCGCGCGCGCGAACCGCCGCGTCGAGCCCCGCCGCAGGATCACGCGCTCGATGGGATCGCGCGGCATGGCGTCATCGTTGAGTGGCCGGAGCTGAAAGAGGGCACCGGTACGGCGGGCCGGCTCGATCGCAGGCAACTGGCCGCGCCACGCAGCCACTTCCTCCGGCGTCGTCAGGCTGGACGCCGCATGCACTTCGCGCATCGCGGGGTAGTCCACTTCGCGCCGCGAGGCCGGTAGTACCTCGTAGGTGAGTTGTGGAGCGCTCGCGGGCGCCGCCGGCGGCGCGTGGTCCTCTCCGATAGCTACCAGCGAGAACGCCACCTCGCGCTTCTCGTCCACGCCCAGCAGCCGGTTCACCTGCGCATCCACGAAGCCGCAGATCACCCGTGCGCGCAATCCCAAGGCAGCGGCCATGGCCAGCAGGTTGGCCAGCAGCGTCCCGTTGTCCCAGCCAAAGTGCCGGTAGGTACGCGCCTGGTACTTCCAGGCGTTCCGCCAATATGTGCCGGTGCAAACCAGGATCAGCGGCGCCTGGGCTACGGCCGGCTCGTTGCCGGTGGCTTCCGCCAGCGTCCCCCGCCAATGCCCCGCTCGCAACTGCCGCAACGAAAAATCAGCCGGACTGAAGTGATAGACCCCGGCGTCCAGGTCGGGCAGAGTTCGGACCACCGGGTACAGCTCGATCTCATACAGCGCTCCCGTACAGGCTGCGGCACGGAAGTAAATCTCGCCCCCGGGATACTTGCGTTGCCGGGTGATCCCTGCCGAGAAGTAGAGCAGCAGCGAGAGCGTTTGCAGGTCGAGGGCAGCGGCATTCGGCCGTCCGCTTCCTGTCTCCGCGATCGCCGCCAGCGCGGCCACGCCGGTTTGCGGCGCTTCGCGCGGCAACGGAATCGCTTCCAAGTGCGGATAGATCTTGAACGGCAGCGGCTGGTTCGCCCAGTCCAGGAAGTGCGCTCCCGAGCGCACGCTGGCGTAGGAATGCTTGGTCGCATTGTGGTACGCCCAACCCGCATCCAGGTCCCGGTTGTTCATGCCGCGCGCAGGAAGTCTAGCAGTCCGTTGCCGGTTTCATCCGGGCGTACCGGTGCCCCAGAAAGCTGAGAACGTGTATGGGGCGAGCGGAAACTACTTCGCTGGCGCCTGCTTGGCGGGGTCGTCTTCCGGATTCACCCAGTTGACCACGAACGGCCCCATGCCGTGCACCTGCACAATGCATCCCGCCGAGGCGTAGCCGTAGTGCGCCATCCTGGCGGGCACGGTGGCGAAATCTCCGGGCCGCAGCGGGCGCATCTGCCTCGGGTCGTACTTCTCGCCGTGTCCCAGGCGGAACTCTCCGGCCAGCACGGTGACAGCTTCGTCCTCGGGATGCCAGTGCGGCGCAATCCTTGCGCCTTTCTGGGAGCGGATGCGCAGGACGTAGATTCCCGCCTTCGACGGATCGCCGCTCACCACGCTCATTTCGAAACCGGGGATGAGTGGTTTCCAGCTCAGCTCCCGGGCGTGCATCACCACTTGGTCCGTGGCGGAGGGTTTCGATTGCGCCCGTGAGAACTCCAGCAGCAGCACGAGCAGGATCGCGGCCAGCAGCAGCTTGCGCATCACGCTCTCCGGAGGCACAGAGTATAGCAGCCCGGTTCGCTGCCGTTCACGTCAGTGAAATCTGCTCATGCCGGGATTTTTTGCTTGCCCGGAGCTAGAATAATCGCCCGAAACGTTCCGCCTGCACAGTCGTCTAACCCGCAAACCGCACGCACGGGAGGTGGGCATGATTTCTTTCTTCGTCAACGGAAAATCGCGCCAGGTGGACGTCGACCCTGCAACCCCGCTGCTCTGGGTGCTGCGCGACGTCCTCGACCTGACGGGCACCAAGTACGGATGCGGCATCGCGCAGTGCGGCGCCTGCACTGTCCACGTGGACGGCCAGGCCACCCGCTCCTGCATCACCGCCGTCAGCGAGGTCGCCGGCAAAAAGATCACCACCATCGAAGGGTTGTCGCCCGACCGCAGCCATCCCTTGCAGCAGGCCTGGATCGCCGAGCAGGTTCCGCAGTGCGGTTACTGCCAGTCCGGCATGCTGATGACCGCGGCCGAACTGCTGGCGCGGAATCCCAAGCCCAGCGACGCGGACATCGACGACGCCCTCGGCACGCACATCTGCCGTTGCGGCACCTACCAGCGGATCCGCCGCGCCGTGCATCGCGCGGCCCAGTCCGTCGAATCCCCGGCCGCGGTCGGCGGAGGTGCCCGATGAAAACCACGACCGCACTTTCCAAAGTCACGCGACGCGAGTTTCTCGCCACCACCGCTTCCGGCGGCGCCGCGCTGGTCATCGGCTTCTACCTTCCGCTCGACGCGCTGGCGCAGCAGCAGGTCAAGCGCATCGAGAATCCCAACCCGTTCAACGCCTGGGTGCGCATCGACAAGGCCGGCCAGGTCACGCTCATCGTCGCCAAGTCGGAGATGGGCCAGGGCGTCTACGGCACTCTGCCCATGATCCTGGCCGAGGAGTTGGAGGTGGACTGGGCCAGGGTGCGCATCGAGCAGGCGCCCACCGATCCCCGCATCTACAGCCACGGCACCGGCGGCTCCAGCAGCGTGCGCGAGTCCTATGCTCCTCTGCGCCGCGCCGGCGCCACCGCGCGCGAAATGCTCATTGCTGCCGCCGCCCAGACCTGGGGCGTGCCCGCGAAGGAATGCCGTGCCGAGAAGGGGGCGGTCTGGCATGGCCAGCGCAGCCTGCCTTACGGAGAACTGGTCGAGAAGGCTGCACAACTCCCTCTGCCCGATCCCAACCAGGTTCCGCTGAAGGAGCCGGCGAAATTCCGCATCATCGGAACCTCCATCCCGCGCGCGGACGTCCCACTTAAGGTGGATGGCAGCGCCAAGTTCGGCCTCGACGTCAAGGTGCCGGGCATGCTCTACGCTGTGGTGGCCCGCTGCCCGACCTTCGGTGGGCAGCCGAAGAGCTTCAACGCCGCCAAGGCGAAGGCGGTTCCCGGCGTCAAGGACGTCGTGCAGATCCCCGCCGTCGCCGATGTGCACAGCGCCGGCGGAGTCGCCGTGGTCGCCGAGAGCACCTGGGCCGCCATGCAGGGCCGCGAAGCGCTCGAGGTCGAATGGGATTACGGCCCGCACGCCGCCGAGTCCAGCGAATCGTTGTGGAAACAATGTCAGGACCTGGCTGCCAAACCCGGCAAGTCAGTGCGCAGCGAAGGCGACGTCGATGCCGCGCTCGGCAAGTCCGCCAAAAAGATTGAGGCCGACTACCAGGTGCCGTTCGTGGCTCACGCCACCATGGAGCCCATGAACTGCACCGTGCACGTGCGTCCCGACGGCGCGGAAGTCTGGGCTCCGACCCAGGCTCCGCAGTGGGCGCAGGGCGCCGTGGCTCAGGTCGCAGGCGTCGAGCCCTCGAAGGTCGTGGTGCACACCACCTTCATGGGCGGAGGCTTCGGCCGCCGCTACCAGGGCGATTATCCGGTCGAGGCCGCGCAGGTCTCCAAAGCCGTCGGCAAGCCGGTGAAGCTCGTCTGGACGCGCGAAGACGACATGCAGCACGACTTCTACCGTCCTGCCAGCTTCCATCGCTTCCAGGGCACGCTCGATGCCGAAGGCAAGCCGGCGGTCTGGCAGCACCGCATCGTCTCCACCGCCATCAACTCGCTCTGGAGTCCCAAGGATCCGCCGGAGCAGTCCGAGGTCGCCGGCGCTGCCGATCTGCCCTATGCGTTCGCGAATCTTCGCATCGAGTACGCGCCCGTTCCCTCCGGCGTGCCGGTGGCCTGGTGGCGGTCGGTCGAAAGCTCGCAGAACGCCTTGGCCGTCGAGTGCTTCATGGATGAGATGGCCGCCGCCGCCGGCGTCGATCCGCTCGAGTTCCGCCTGCGCCTGCTTGCCGAGCCGCGCAAGGTCAAGAACCCGGTCGATGCGGAGGCTCCACCGCTCGACACCGAACGCCTCAAGGGCGTGCTCAAGCTGGCCGCGGAGAAAGCCGGTTGGGGAAGTCCCTTGCCCAAGGGCCGCGGCCGCGGCATCGCTGCCCACTACTCCTTCCAGACCTATGTGGCGGAAGTGGCCGAGGTCACGGTCGAGGGCGGCAAGCTGCGCGTCGATCGCGTCGTCGCGGCGGTGGATTGCGGCACCGTCATCAATCCGGAGGCCCTGCACGCCCAGGTTGAGAGCGCCATTGTCTACGGGTTGAGCGCTGCGCTGTATGGCGAGATCACCATCGAGAAAGGTGGAGTCAAACAGTCCAACTTCCACGAGTACGATCTCATGCGCATCGACGCCATGCCCAAGGTGGAGGTCTATACCGTCCGCTCCACCGAGCGGCCCACCGGCATCGGCGAGCCCGGCCTGCCGCCGGCCACGCCCGCCGTGCTCAACGCCATCTTCGCGGCTACCGGCAAGCGCCTGCGCCGCCTGCCTATTCGCGCCGAGGACCTGGCCTAAAGGGGAAACAGGAGCCTGCGGCCGCGGCCGCCGGCTCCGCCTACATTTCGATCCAGTGGCATGGTAGCGCCGGCGACTCGCCGGCTGTCGCGCGGGCGTCCCGCCCGCGCTCAGTTCACCGGCTCCAGCCGCGCCGTGAAGTGGCGCAGGAACGGCGCCTCGTAGACCACGCGCAGCCCGCGGATGTCGTTTCGTCTCTTCCACACCGCCACAATCACCTCGATCACGTAATCGATGTGGCTCTGCGTGTAGACGCGCCGCGGAATCGCCAGCCGCACCAGGTCATGCTGCGCGGCCCGGGCGAACATCAGCGTGCCGATCTCGGCCGACCGGATGCCGCCCTCGAGATACAGCTCGTTGGCCAGCGCCACGCCGGGGAACTGCTCCGGCGCAATGTGCGGCAGGAACGCGCGCGCGTCCAGATAGATGGCGTGGCCTCCGGGCGGCTGCAGGATGGGTACGCCCTGCTCGGCGAGGTGGTTGCCCAGGTACGCGGTCGAAGTGATGCGGTAGCGCAGGTAGCCCTCGTCCAGCACTTCTTCCAGGCCGACCGCGATGGCCTCCAGGTCGCGTCCCGCGAGGCCCCCGTAGGTCGGGTAGCCTTCGGTGAGGATGAGCAGGTTCTCTTCCTGCTGCGCCAGCGCATCGTCGTTGGTGCACAGGAAGCCGCCGATGTTGGCCAGTCCGTCTTTCTTGGCGCTCATCGTGCACCCGTCGCCCAGCGCGAACATCTCGCGTGCAATCTCCAGCGGCGAGCGTTCCGCGTAGCCGGGCTCGCGCAACTTGATGAAGTAGGCGTTCTCGGCGAAGCGGCAGGCGTCAAAGTACAGCGGGATGCCGTGCCCCCGGCACACCTTGCTCACCGCCCGCGCGTTCTCCATCGAAACCGGCTGGCCGCCGCCCGAGTTGTTGGTCACCGTCAGCATCACCAGGGGCACGCGCTCGCGGCCCACGCGCGCGATCAGCTTCTCCAGCGCGGCCACGTCCATGTTGCCTTTGAACGGCGCCGGGCGGGACGGATCGTGCCCCTCCATGCAGGGCAGGTCCACGGCTTCGGCTCCCACGAACTCCACGTTGGCGCGCGTGGTGTCGAAATGCGTGTTGTTGGGCACCACGTCGCCCTTGCGGCACATCACGCTGAACAGGATGCGTTCCGCCGCTCGTCCCTGGTGGGTCGGGATCACGTGCCGGTAGCCGAAGATGCCCTGCACCGAGCGCCGCAAGTGGTAAAAGCTGCGGCTGCCGGCGTAGCTCTCGTCACCTTCCATCATGGCCGCCCACTGCGCCGTGGACATGGCGCCGGTGCCAGAGTCGGTCAGCAGGTCGATCAGGATCTCGTCCGCCGCCACCTGGAACAGGTTGTAGTGCGCCGCGCGCAGCAGTTCCTCGCGCCGCTCCCGCGTCGTCCACTGGATGGGCTCCACCGACTTGATCTTGAAAGGCTCGATGATGGTGCGAACCGCCATGGCACGCTTCTGCGCACACATCCCTTGCGCTGGGTGTACCTTCGCCCGAATGGCTCGAGGCGTCAGTGACTTGAATCACAGGGAGCTCAGCGAAAATGCACCAAGCCTAGTGTCGGTACACCGTGGTCTGCGGATGGTAGTTCCGCCAGTCGAACCAGTAGTCCTTGAGCAGCGGCAACCGTTCGAGGCACTTGCCCTGCGCTGGGCCTGAGACGGCGCAGCCCTGGAAGTTCCACTCGCTGCCGGTTGCAGAGTCCAGCAGCGCCCACGGCTCGCCGGTCTTCTTATGGAACTCGGTCGCCTCGCCGCCGGGCTCGAGCCGGGCGACGAACGCCCGCACCGACTTGCCGTCCGGTCCCACCACCAGCACCACGGGCGTTGCGCCCACGCTATCCATGATGGGCGCTTGCTGCATCACGCTCTTGACCGGAAACGCGCGATCCGCGCCGCCCACGCTCAGGCCCAGCACCAGCTCCCGCGGCGGGAGCGGGTCGAAGGAGAGCACCGTGGGATAGCGGGCCATGCGCTGGTCCCAGTCTTTTTCGGCATAGAGGGCAGCGTACTCCGCCACCGGGGCCAGCACCGTTCCCGCGGGCGCTTCTTGCTTCCACAGCCCGAAGGTCAACTCTTCGGAGCCGGCCAGCTCCAGCGCTTTGCCGCGCAGCGGCCCGAACACGCAGCGGCCGGTCACCTGCTGCCACACGCTGCCGGTCTCCTCATCGCGCATGAGGAAGTTCTGGTTGTTGATGCCAGCCAGGCGGAAGGTGAGCGTCTTTCCGTCGACCGCCCGTTTCCACACCAGACCGGTGTGGCAGAGCGTTCAATAGGTGACGATGAGAGGCTCGCCGGCGAGGGTGTCGTTCAGCAGATGGTGATAGGCCATGGTGCGCACCGGATAGGCGCGGGCCTGGTCGCCCACGCGCACCGCCAGCACCATGTCATCGTCGTCTACGGACGCGTCCGATGCGGCCACGAACTGCGCTCCCGTGACCGGGCGGAACATGCGCTCGAAGAGGTTCACGCGCGCCATGACCGCTGCGCTGGCGACCAGCAGCATGCCGGCGAGCACGAGGAGGCGCCGTCCCGCGGTGCGCCAGCGCGTCATGCTGCTGCCTCGCCACAAGAGAATGGCGACGAGGGCCGCGAGCACGCCATCGATCACCGTCCAGATGGGCGCCCAGCGCACCAAGGCCAGCGCGATTTCCAGCTCGCCCGCGCCCTGCACGCGGAACGGCCGGATCACGTACATGGGGACGGCGACCAGGCTCAGGCCCGCAGCCACCAGCAGAAGGAAAAGCAGCCAGAAGCTCCACCGTGATTGATTTTCTGTCGCCACCATGTGCTTCGAGTCTATCGCTTATCTTTCCGCCTGTCCTTGGCTTCCGGTGGGAGAGCGGGGCTTTTAGCCCCGCGTCAGCGGGCCAATTGAAGAGGGCTTTAGCCCTGGTCCACCATCAGCACGACCTTGCCCACATTCTTCCGATCATGAATGTACTGATGCGCCGCCGCGGCTTCCTTGAGCGAAAAAGTCTTGCCGATGACCGGCTTCACCCGGCCCGCATGATACAGCCGGAAGATCTCTTCCAGTTGCGGCCGCAGCACGCGCGACTTGTGCGCCAGCTTGCCGATGTGCACGCCGATGACGGCGATGTTCCGGTCGATGAGCTTCAGGGGATGGAAGCGCGGCGTTTCCAGCATCTCCTTCGCGCCGTGCAGATAGCTCAGCTTCCCTTTCGGTCCCACGACGGTCGAGAAGCCGTAGACCACCAGCCGTCCCATGGGGCCCAGGCAGCGGTAGCTTTGCCGGAACGAATTCCCGCCGATGGCATCGAGCGCCATCTCGATGCCTTCGGGCGCCGCGCGGCGCACGACCTCGAGCGCGCTCTGGCGCGTGTAATCGATGGGATGGTCCACGCCGGTCTGGCGCAGGAAGTCCTGCTTCGCCGGCCCGGCGGTGCCGAAGGTCACGATGCCGTGCGCGCGCGCGAGTTGCACCGCCGCCACGCCCACGCCGCCCGCCGCGCTGGTGATCAGGATACGGTCGCCGGCGCGCAGATTCCCCATCTCGAACATCGACTGCCACGCCGTAAGATAGTTCACCGGGATGGCGGCCGCTTCTTCGAACGTCATCCCGTCCGGGATGGGAAAGGCCTGCTCGGCGTTGACTGCCACTCGCTCGGCATAGGCGTTGAACATGGTCAGCGCCGCGACGCGGTCGCCGACCTTCAGCGTGGTTTCGCTGGCGCCCGGGACCTGCTCGACTTCACCGGCCAACTCCAGCCCGGGAACGAACGGCGGCTTGGGCACGGTGGAGTACACGCCCAGGCGCGCCAGGATGTCGGCAAAGTTAATCCCGATGGCCCGGACGCGGATGAGCGCCTGGCCTGCGGCCGGCTTGGGGTCGGGCACTTCGCGCCACTCCATCACCTCCGGCGGCCCGTAGCGCCGCACCACCATGGCGTGCATGCGAAAACCCTCTCAGGAAACGCGGGCCTGCGGCCGGCTGCTCTCCGTGCTGGTCGCCCGCGCGCCGCGCAGTCGCGCGGCCAGCGCGTGGATGACGCTCGAGACCACGGACGGATTGGTGCGCAGCACCTCGCGGAACGCTTTGCCCTTCAGGCACAGGACGCGCGCGCCGCCAACTCCCGCCAGCACCGTGGCCGCGCGCGGCGCCGAATCCAGCACCGACAGCTCTTCGATGAAACCTCCCGAGTTCTCGCGGGCCGTCATGCGCTCCTCGCTGCCGTCGGCATGCAGGACGCGGACTTCGCCGCTCAGCAGGATGAAGACCTCGTCGCCCGGCTCGCCCTCTACGCACAAAGGCTGACCGTACTTGAAACCCAGCTCGAGGCTGGCGCGCGCCAGGCTGGCCAGGTCCTGGGGAGCGAGCGAAGCGAACAGCGGCACCGAGCGCAGCGCGATCATCCGCTCCACGGTCACCAGGCCGGTCTGCTCGCGGCTCTCCAGTTGGTGGGCGCGCATCAGCAGGCAGATGGCGGTCTCCGAGACCACGTCGTGCTCGTCGTGGACCATGGCCTTGAGCGTCTCCTCGTCCACGGCCGCACGTTCGCCCAGCAGGTACATCGCGGCCACGCGCACGTACGGGTCGGCGCTCGCCAGGTGCGGACGCACAGCGTCGGCCAGCGTAGTTCGCGCCCCAGTTTCACGTGCCGCAATCTCCCACGCTTCTCGCAGGCGCGCCGCCACGGCGGCGGAGACGCCTTCGCCCAGCGTCTGAGCCGCGGCGCTCCGCACCGCGGCGTCGCCGGAAATCAGTTGATCGCGCAGCGCACGGTCCTCTTTCTTCTCCGGATCGCGGCCGAAGGCGAGCAACAAGCCGTCCGCCGCGTGCGAGCACCTTCGGGACAGCGCTTCCGCCAGGAAATCTCCCGCCGAGGAAGGCGCGGCAGCCAGCAAGCGGAGGGTGCGCAGGGCGCCTTCGATGGCTTCCAGCGCGCCGGCCACGTGCGGAGCTACGGTCTCTCCTTTGCCCAGCAACTGGCGCAGCAGGGCCGCGTGTTCCTCCGCAGTGATGCCGTACTCCTGGCGAAGATGGCGGATGAAGCTCTCCTCCGGCGCGGAGGCCGCGCGCGACATCCGCTCCAGGTATCCCTGCAGCGCGCGCGAGTAGGTCTCCAGTTGCAGGCGCTTCTCCGCGGAGACCTGCAGCGCCGGGTCGCTGATGCGCGCGCGCTCTTCCTCGTCGAGGTCGGCCATGATGCGCTCGTGATCCGCCTGGCTGATCTGCAACTGGTTGCGCAGCGATTCCAGCCGCTGTACCTCGGCGCGGCTGACAAAGCCGCTGGCCACGGCTTCGCGCACCGCGTCCTTGTAGATCTCCAGCAGGCGCGCGTAGCCGCCGGCGTGCGTGCGCGAGCGGATGGTGTGGATGAGGAAGGCTTCGTGCAGGTCCTTGGGCGGCTCCATGTCCGCCCATTCCCAGCGCCGGATGATCTGCCGCGCCAGCGTCTCTTCCGCATAGGCCTGCTGGCGG
This sequence comes from Terriglobales bacterium, assembly GCA_035573675.1. Lineage (NCBI taxonomy): Bacteria > Pseudomonadati > Acidobacteriota > Terriglobia > Terriglobales > Terriglobales bacterium. The sequence continues at coordinate 23,593 of DATMAB010000006.1, read as the reverse complement.
CGCTTGAAGCGGCGTACCAGGAACAGCGTCGCTGTCGCCACCACCAGGATCTGCACCAAGTGCGGCGCTCCCGGAATCAGCCGGATGGTGGGCGCGCCGGCGAAGCTGTAGAAGGTGACGAAGGCGGTGAACGCCGCCGCGGTGAACATCAGGTGGCGGACGCCCGCCTCGTCGAGCTCCTCGTTGCGCTGCCGAAGACGCCCGCCCAGCGATCGCTCGACCAGCGAGAACAGCAGGAAGCTCAAGGCCGCGCCCAGGGCCAGGGTCAGGAAGGCTGCGGCGGCGCGCGGCCACGAGGGAAGGAAGTAGAAACCGGCGGTGGCGGCGCTGTGGCCGGGCAGGAACGCGGTCGAGGGCACTTGCGGCTCGTTCGTCCACCGGCCTCCGAAGTAGTACTCCCAGGTTCCGGACTGAAGATAGAAATAAAGGTAGAAGGCCAACACCAGTCCGGGAAAGGCGAAGTAGACGAACCTCTTGGGCTTGGAGAGGATCTCTTTCCAGTAGCCGTTTTCCTGGTTGATGTCCGGGCAAGCGGGCTTGCAGGCAGTGCATTTCGCGCACTGCGAGTTGGGCGTGGGCCGCAGCCCGTGGGGCTCGGTGTAAATCTTTTCGACGAACAGCACGGGGCAGACGTAGTTGCACCACGTCTTGCCGGTGTAGATAGCGCCGCAAATGAAGGCGGCAAAAGACAGCAGCAGCAGGAAGCCGGCCAGCGTCTGGCCGTGGCCGTTGGTGGCCACCAGCCGCAGCCACAGGCTGACAAAGAAGATGGCGAAAGTCAGGCTGTAGTAGTGGGCCTGCAGCCAGGGGGAAGCGCGCCGTTCTCCCGGATGGCCGAGGAGCGCCGGAAGCTGGGAGAGCCAGGCCAGCGGGCAGATGCGCCGCCAGCGATGGTAGCCGGCGAGGACAATGAGCAAGGGCAGGGAAGCCAGGAGGACGGTCCAGAAAACGCGCCCCAGCCGATGCGGAGCCAGGAAGCCGAGCACCGGCATCGCCACAAACACCGCCAGGGCGAACCCGCGAACCGGCTGCAGCCAGCGTTCGCCGGTCACCTCTGCCGGTTGCCGGGTGGTTGCTGGTGCCGCCGGTTCACGCATGCGACTCGGCCTCGTTCGGGCCGGACCTCAGTTCCGCCCCGGAGCTTTCACTTCTTTCGGTTTCTCCTCCACTTCGACGATGTCCTTGCGGGTGTCCTGGATCAGGGCGATGAATTCTTCCTTGTCCTTGCCGGCGACTTTGAACTTGTCCAGCGCGAGTTCCATGGCCTTGATGTTGGCGTCCCATTCGGCAGCCGTAATCTTCAGCCCCTGATGCACGGTCTTCATGTCCCGGCCGATGTACACACAGGGCCCGCCGGACAAGGAACAGAGCTGGTCGACGATGAGTTGGCGCGCGCGCTTCAGCGAGTCTTCACCGCGTCCGCCGCCGAAGCGCTCGAACGTCTTCGAGCCGCGCAACTGATTGAGGAACTCATCCACGATGCCGGCAATCACGTCGTAGCCGCCGACGCGCTGGTAGAGCGTCTTCGGCTTTTCGTTCTCTCCGGCGAAACTGCGGGTGGAGGAAAGCAGGAAGCCTGCAAGCAGCCCCGCGAGACATACAACGGCCGCATGCGCCGCCAGCCGCCGGGCACTACCCATCATTCCGATTCGCACAGTGTTTCTCCTTTTCATGCCGCAAGGGCGGGGAGGAGCCAGAAGCTCACCGTCAACCAAGGGCTTGCTGAGGTCTGCCGAAATGCAGCGGTTGCGCCATACTATGCAGCGCTTCCCGGCAAGTCAAGGTGGCGCACGCCATTCGTCCAATCGGGCGGAGTACGATGCGCCGCCGCTGTGACGCCCATCACCGACCACCGTAACGGGAGCTCCCAAAATGCGTGCAGTAAGCAGGAGATGGTCTTCGTGCAGTCTTCTTCGAGCAAGCTCGCGGCTGTGCTCGCGCTGTGCCTGATCAGTGCGGGTGCAGCCTGGGCGCAGAACCCGCCGGCCGATTCTCCCCCGGCAGCGAAGTTCCCAATCAAAGTGACGCTGCAGGTGCGCCTGCGGCTGGAGAGCTGGGACTGGTTCGACACGCCGCTGGCAGACGGCACCTACGAATACTTCGCCTCGCAGGTGCGGCTGGGAATCGGACAAGACCGCGAGAGCTGGGAATGGCAGATCGAGCTGGCCCAGCCGACGCTGCTTGGGCTGCCCGACAACGCGATTGCGCCCGCTCCGCAGGGACAGCTCGGCATGGGACCGAGCTACTTTGCAGCCAACGATTCCGAGCGCAACGTCGCGGGAGTTTTTCCCAAGCAGGCATTTGTCCGCCTGAAAGGGCTGGGAAGCGACAGGCCCAGCCGCTTGCGGCTGGGACGCTTTGAGCTCATCGAAGGCGCGGAGACTACGCCAAAGGACGCCACCCTGGCCGCACTCAAGCGCGAGCGCATCGCGCATCGCCTGATCGGCAACTTCGCCTTCTCCCACGTGGGCCGCAGCTTCGATGGAGTGGAGTACGTGCGCTCGACGCCCGCCGCCAACTTCACGGCGATGGCGGGCCGCGTGACGCAGGGCGTGTTCGATACGCACGGCAGCATCGACCTGGATGTGGACGCGATCTACGGCGCCTATACGCGCGCCCTGCACAAGCAAAACACGGGCGAATGGCGCGCCTTCGTGCTCCACTACCACGACGGTCGAGGCGCGCTAAAGGTGGACAATCGCCCGCTGGCGGCGCGGCAGGCCGACCGCCGGAATATTCGCCTGACGACCCTTGGCGGGCACTACCTCGACGTGTTTCCCGCCGGCCGCGGCCGAGCCGACGTGCTGCTGTGGGGAGCGTGGCAATTCGGCGACTGGGGAGCGCTCGACCACAGGGCCGGTGCGGGCGCCGTCGAGGTCGGCTATCAGCCCGCGTGGACGCTGAAGCCCTGGTTCCGCCTGGGCTACTTCCGTTCCAGCGGAGACGGCAATCCTGCGGACGGCGAGCACAACACTTTTTTCCAGGTGCTGCCCACGCCGCGCATCTATGCACGCTTCCCTTTCTTCAACCTCATGAATAATGAGGACGCCTTCGCCGAGCTGATCCTGCGCCCACACGCCAAGGTGACGTTGCGCAGCGACCTCCACTGGCTGCGGCTGGGCAACGCGCGTGACCTCTGGTATCTCGGTGGAGGCGCGTTCCAGGACACAACGTTCGGCTACGCCGGACGCCCGAGCGGCGGACGGAAGAGCCTGGCCACGATGGCCGACGTGAGCGCCGACTGGAAGGTCAACTCCCAGGTATCGCTCACGTTCTATCTCGGCGGCGCTTTCTCCCGCAGCGCGATTGCGGCCAGCTATCCCAAAGCCGGCAATGGACGTCTTTCCTACCTGGAGCTCAACTGGCGCAGGTAGGCGGCGCCGATGTCGCAACCGCTAGCGCGCTCCCAATGCGGCTGGCATGACCAACTGCTTCGGGCGATGGGTGCGGGCCAGGTTCATGGTTCGCCACAGCTCGACTCCCCACCACGCCAGTCCGACGACCTCGATGAAGCCCGTGAAGCCGACGAGCGGATAGGCGACGGGTGTGAAGTCGGTGGCCAGTTGCAGTGAGACCCGCAATGCGTTGCCCACGTTCACCAGCAGGAACGGTCCCCACAGTGAACTGAGCGAGCGCGTGTCCACGCCCGCCAGGATGGGCACGATCTTGGCGCTCACGCCCATGATCATCAGGCTGATGAAGCCGACGGTGAAGGCGTGCCGGTGCGCGCCCATGTAGGCGTGGGCGAATCCCTGGCCCGTGGCCAGGCTGTAGGGAATGAAGAAGGGCATCATCACCACAGAAACCAGCAGCCAGAAGTAGGCGGCGCGGATGAACTTGAGCGTCCGGTCGGGGCGTTCAGGCGTGGCGAACAGATTGATCTGCCGGACGAGCAGCACCGCCCAGACCGGCATGAGGATGTAGGCCAGTTCCAACCCGAGGCCGAACCAACGGTTGCGGGTGGTGAGGAAAAGCACGTAGCTGGCGATGTTCAGCAGCAGGCTGGCCATCATGAGACCGAAGATCAAGGAGCGGCGGTCGCGCCGGGGCGCGGGCAAACCGTAGATGGTCGGCACCAGGCGCTGGCTCACGCCGGCGATGATGAACGCCGCGAATCCCAGCAACTGAATTTCGCGCAGCGGGCCGTCGATGAGCGCGATGCGGTGAATGAGCTGCTCCTGGCTGGTGGCGGTCAGCTTGGCGAAGAAGAACACGTGGCTGAGCACCGTCCCGGCAAAGAACCAGAGGAAGGCGGCGCCCATGAACTTCTCGTAAGGGTTGTGCGGTTCGAGCGACTGCCGCGCCGTGCGATAGAGGATGAGAAGAAAGAGAATGACCGCGAACACCTCGGCCATGGCCGAGGTTGCCGCCAGTCCCACCGCCCAGACGGCGGGCTGCCACAACTCCGCGACGATGCGGAAGACGATCCCCGCCACCATCAGCCAGAAACTGAGGTTGGCCAGTTCCGGGCGCCACAGGGTGGTGTTCTTGAAGCGCGGGAAGGATTGATAGGCGAAGCCCATGACGAACAATCCGATCCAACCGAAGATCATGGCGTGCGCGTGGGCGTGAATGGAGGAGAGCAGGCCGAGCTGCAGGAAGCTGCCCTTCAATCCGATGGTGAGCAGATTGAACGCGCCCCACAGGCAGCCGACGCTCAGCACCGTCAACACGCCTGCCTTGAAGAAGCGGCGGTAGATGTAGTCGGGCAGCGTCTCGCGGTAGACGTAGGCGGAAGCCCCTGGCCGCGCGGCTTCTTCCTCGAGTTCCCGGATGAGTTGATCGATATCCATCTGGTGCACGGCGGCGAAGAACTCCAGTGACTCGTTGGGGCCCAGCTCGCCGCCACAGCCCTGCAAGCCGTGCCGGTCAAAGACGCGCCGGGTTGCGGGGTGGCGCGCCACCACATCGCGAACATTGCTCTCCCTGGTAATCATGCCGATCCGATCCCTCCTGAACCTGCCTCAAGCGTAGCGGGAGCCGTCACGGGCGTATGTGACAAATGTCACAAGCCTGAAGAGGCGCGTGTGAGCGTTGTCACTGCGAAGCGTGATTTCCGTCACATCCCGAACGTGGAGGCTCAGCTAAAAGAGGAGTTGCTCATCCAGAGGTCAACAGGGTGCTCTCGACCACGTCCACTTACGCGCTGCGGGCCTTGAGCCGCCTGGCGCTTGAGCCGGAGGGTGGATCGCTGTTGGGGCGCGATCTAGCGCGGGAAGCGCACGTGCCGGAGCAGTATCTGCCGAAGCTCATGCTGGTGCTGCGCCACGCCGGACTGGTGGGCGCGGCGCGGGGCACGGGCGGCGGCTACCACCTGGAGCGCTCCCCCCGACAGATACGCCTGCTGGAGGTGGTGGAAGCGTTCGAGGGTCCCGTGGGGGAACCCGGATGCCTGCTGGGCGTGAACCCAGTGTGCATGGAGACGAACCCATGCGCGGGGCACACGGCGTGGAAGAGAGTGCGCGACGAGTATCTGCGGTTCCTGACCCAGACGACGATCGAGGATCTCGCCGCGCGAAAGCCGGAGCGTTGGATGCCGGTCAAGGACCCCGGCTCTGGAGGACAGCCATGAAGAACCGGATGCGAAGAGGACTCGTGGTGGTGATGTTGCTTAGCGCCGCATCCCTGTGGGCACAGCAGCCGCCGGCCGATTACTTCCGGCAAAACTGCGCCAACTGCCACAGCGTGGGCGGCGGGCGGCTGACGGGTCCGGACCTGAAAGGGGTCAGCGAGCGCAAGGACCGGGAATGGCTGGTGCGCTTCCTGCAGAACCCCAAGGCCATGATCGATAGCGGCGACAGCTACGCAGTAAAGCTGCAGCAGGAGGCGCGCGGCGTGGTGATGCCCATCGCGCCCGGCATGGATGCCGCACGGGCGCGGGCGCTGCTGGAGCTGATCGACGCCGAATCGAAGCTGCCGCGCTCGCAATTCGCCGGATCGCAGATCAGCGACCGGCCGCTCACCGAGCAGGACGTCCTGCGGGGCCGACAGTTGTTCCTGGGCACACAGAAGCTGGCATCCGGTGGCGCTTCCTGCATGTCCTGCCACACGGTGAAAGGACTGGGCGGACTGGGCGGCGGCCGGCTGGGCCCGGACCTCACGCTGGTGTACGAGCGTCTGCAAGGCCGCAAAGGCCTCAGTGCGTGGATGATGAGCCCCGCCAGCCCGACCATGGGCCCGGTGTTCAAGAGCAAACCGCTCGAGCCGGAAGAGATCCTGGCCCTTGTCGCGTTTTTTGAGGACAGCGCGCGCAAAGGCGGCCAGGACAGTTCCGCCGCGCCCCTGAACTTCTTCCTCTTTGGACTGGGCGTGATGGTGATCGCGATGGTCTCGCTCGACGCTATATGGAAGAACCGGCTGCGGGGCGTACGACGTGAGCTGGTCAGCAAGCGGGAACGAGGTGAGCCATGAAAGTGCGGGACGCGATCTCGTGGATCAAGGATGAATTCGACCCCAAGCTGCGCGGTTGGGAGGAGTTCTACCGCAACCGCTGGCAGTTCGACAAGATCGTGCGCAGCACGCACGGGGTCAACTGCACCGGCGGCTGCACCTGGCAGATCCACGTCAAGGACGGCATCGTTACCTGGGAGATGCAGGGACTCGACTATCCGTCGCTGGAGAACGGCCTGCCGCCGTACGAGCCGCGCGGCTGCCAGCGTGGCATCTCCTATTCCTGGTACCTCTACAGCCCGCTGCGCGTGAAGTATCCCTACCTGCGCGGGGCGCTGCTCGACCTTTGGAAGCAGGCGCGGGCGCAATTCGAAGATCCGGTGGAAGCCTGGCGCTCGCTGGTGGAAGACCCGGGAAAGCGCGCGCGCTGGCAGAAAGCACGGGGCAAGGGCGGGTTCCGCCGCGGCGACTGGGAGACGGTGCTGGAGCTGATCGCGGCCGCGGCGATCCACACCATCAAGAAGCACGGGCCGGACCGCATCGCGGGTTTCTCGCCGATCCCGGCGATGTCGATGATCAGCTACGCCTCGGGCGCCCGCATGCTGCAACTGATGGGCGGCATCTCGCTCTCGTTCTACGACTGGTACTGCGACCTGCCGTCGGCCTCGCCGGAAACCTGGGGCGAACAGACCGACGTGCCGGAGTCCGCCGACTGGTACAACGCCAAGCTGCTGGCGGTGATGGGCTCGAACCTGAACATGACCCGCACGCCCGATTGCCACTTCGCCGCCGAGGCGCGCCACAACGGGTCGAAGATGTGGGTGTTCTCGCCCGACTTCTCCCAGGTCGCCAAGTACGCCGACGAGTGGGTGGCCATCAACGCCGGCCAGGACGGCGCCTGGTGGATGGCCGTGAACCACGTCCTGCTGAAGGAATTCCATCACGAGAAGCAGGTTCCTTACTTTCTTGATTACGCCAAACGCTACACCGACGCGCCCTACCTGGTGGAGCTCAAGGCGTCAGGCCAGGCGTTCGCGCCGGGACAGCTGCTGCGCGCAAGACGCGTCGGCGGTTACGAGGGCATCGAGAACGGCGACTGGAAGTTCCTCATGTGGGACGCGAAGGCGAATCGTCCCAAGATGCCGATGGGCAGCGTGGGCTTCCGCTGGGGAAAAGAAAAAGGGAAGTGGAACCTGCTGCTGAAAGACGGCGTGGATGGCAGCGAGATCGATCCGGTTCTGACCTTCCTGGGGAAATCCGACGAAGTCGTCCGGGTGCAGTTCGAGGACTTCGGCGGCGGCCGCAAGCTTTCCCGCGCGGTACCGGCGCGCCGCGTACAGACGGCCGCAGGAGAAACCGTGCTGGTGGCGACCGTTTATGACCTGCTGATGGCGCAGTACGGCGTGGCGCGCGGCCTGGAAGGCGAATATCCCGCCGACTACGACGACGAGAACCTGCCCTACACGCCGGCCTGGGCGGAGAAATACACCGGGATGAGCCGACAGATGCTGCTGCGCTTCGCGCGCGAGTGGGCGACGACGGCGGAGCTGACCGGCGGCAAATGCACGGTGATCATCGGCGCCGGGATCAATCACTGGTACCACGCCAACCTGATGTACCGCGCCGCCATCCACGCGCTCATGTTCTGCGGCTGCGTGGGAGTGAACGGCGGCGGCCTGGCGCACTATGTGGGGCAGGAAAAGCTGGCGCCAGGGGAGTCCTGGGCGGCAATCGCGTTCGCGCGCGACTGGATGCCGGCCGTGCGCCTGCAGAACGCGCCGAGCTGGCACTACGTCCACACCGATCAATGGCGCTATGAGCGCGCCTTCACCGAGTACCACCGCGTGCCCGCCCCCAACGGCAACGGATCGCTCGCCCAGGGGCACACCATGGACATGCAGGTGCGCGCGGTGCGCTCCGGCTGGCTGCCGTTCTATCCGCAGTTCAACAGGAATCCGCTGGAGCTGGTGAAGGAAGCAGAAGCCGCGGGCGCGAAGAACGACCAGGAAGTCGTGGATTACGTCGTCCGCTCGCTGAAGGAGCGCACGCTGCGCTTCTCGGTCGAGGATCCGGACGCCGAGGAAAACTGGCCGCGGCTGTGGTTCATCTGGCGCGGCAATGCGCTGATGGCCAGCGCCAAAGGCCACGAGTACTTCCTGAAACACTACCTGGGCACGCACTCGAACGCCATTGCGGAGGATCTGGCTGCCGACGCCGTGCGCGAAGTGACGTGGCACGAGCGGGCGCCGCAGGGAAAGATGGACCTGGTGGTGGACCTGAACTTCCGCATGGACACCTCCGCCCTGTACTCGGACATCGTGCTGCCGGCGGCCACCTGGTACGAGAAAGCCGACCTCAATTCGACCGACATGCACAGCTTCATCCACCCGCTGTCGGCCGCAGTTCCACCGGCCTGGGAATCGAAGAGCGACTGGCAGATTTTCCGCTCGATCGCGCGCAAGTTCTCTGAGCTGGCCGCCAAGCACTTCCCGGAGCCCGTGCGTGACCTGGTGGCGTCGCCCCTGGCGCACGATACGCCCGCGGAGATTGCGCAGCCGCAGATCAAAGACTGGCTGCGCGGCGAGATCGAGGCTATCCCCGGAAAGACCATGCCGGCGCTCAAGGTGGTCCAGCGGGACTACAAGAACCTCTACAACCAGTTCATCGCCTTCGGCCCGCTGGCGAGGGCGAACGGACTGGGCGCGCATGGCACGCACTACGACATCGCCGATGAGTATGACCGGGCGCTCAAAGACACGCCCACCGTTCAGTGGAACGGCAAGCCGTATCCGTCGCTGCACGACGATGAGCACGTCTGCAACCTGATCCTGCGCTTCGCCACCGTCACCAACGGCGAGATGGCGTATCGCTCGTACAAGGAAATGGAGGAGCGGGCGGGCGTACCGCTGGTCCAGCTCGCGGAGAAAAGTCGCGGCGTCCGCCTCAGCTACAAGGACCTGCAGGCGCACCCGCACCGCTTCGTGAACAGCCCCATGTGGTCGGGACTGATCGAGAACGGCCGGGCCTACTCACCGTTCACCTACAACAAAGAGTGCAACGTACCATGGCGGACGCTGACCGGGCGGCAGCACTTCTATCTCGATCACCCGCTGTACCTGGAGTTCGGCGAGCATCTGCCGGTGTACAAGCCGCGCCCGCTGCCCACGCAGTACGCCGACCTCAAGTTCAGCCGGGAGGTCGGGCCGACGAAAATGCTGAACTACCTGACGCCGCACGGGAAGTGGCACATCCACTCCACCTATGGCGACAACCAGCGCATGACCACGCTGTCGCGCGGCGTCGAGCCGTTCTGGATGAACGACCAGGACGCGGAAGAGATCGGCATCGAGGACAACGACTGGGTCGAGGTTCACAACGACCATGGCGTGGTGGTGACGCGGGCGGCAGTGAGCGCGCGCGTTCCCCGCGGCATCTGCATCCAGTACCACTCGCCGGAGCGGACCTACTCTGTGCCCACTTCCCCGCTGCGCGGCAACCGGCGCGCCGGCGGGCACAACAGCCTAACGCGCACGCGCCTGAAACCGAACCTGATGGCCGGCGGCTACGGCCAGTTCACCTACCACTTCAACTACTGGGGGCCCATCGGCTGCAACCGCGACACCCACGTGCTGGTGCGCCGTCTCCCGGAGCTGAAGTGGTGAAAGAGAGAACGCGATGAACGTACGGTCCCAAGTCTCGATGGTGTTCCACCTGGACAAGTGCATCGGGTGCCACACCTGCTCGATCGCCTGCAAGAACATCTGGACCGACCGCCGCGGCACGGAATACATGTGGTGGAACAACGTGGAAACCAAGCCGGGGACGGGCTTCCCCACCTGCTGGGAAGACCAGGAGAAGTACAAGGGCGGCTGGGAGAAGAAGGGCAATGGCAGCGGCAAGCTGCAACTGAAGTCGCAGACCAAGGGCGACGCGCTGTTCAAGATCTTCCACAATCCAGCGCAGCCCACGCTCGACGACTACTACGAGCCCTGGACGTACGACTACCAGCACCTGTTCAACGCGCCCGAAGGGCCGGACCAGCCGACGGCGCGGCCCATCTCCATGATCACCGGGGAGTACATCAACATCGAGGCGGGGCCGAACTGGGATGACGACCTCGGCGGTTCGCCGGTCTACGCCGAGAACGATCCCAATCTCGACGCGCTGACGCCCGAGCAGCGTGCGCAACTGTTCGCCACCGAGCGGCTGGTGTTCTTCTACTTTCCGCGCATCTGCAATCACTGCCTGAATCCATCGTGCGTGGCGGCGTGTCCCTCGGGCGCGCTGTACAAGCGCGGCGAGGACGGCATCGTGCTCATCGACCAGAAGCGCTGCCGCGGATGGCGCGCCTGCATCGCCGCCTGCCCGTACAAGAAGACTTTCTACAATTGGTCCACGGGCAAGTCGGAGAAGTGCATCCTCTGCTATCCGCGGCTGGAAACGGGCCAGGCCCCGGCGTGCTTCCACTCCTGCGTGGGGCGCATCCGCTACCTGGGCGTGCTGCTGTACGACGCCGAGCGCCTGGAAGAAGTCGCCAAGCTGCCCGACGACCAGCTCATCGAAGGCCAGCGCTCGCTCATCCTGGATCCGAACGACCCGCGGGTCGTCGCGGCGGCGCGTGAGAACGGTGTGCACGAGTCGGTGATCGAGGCGGCGCAGCGCTCGCCGGTCTACCAGTTCGTCAAGGTCTGGAAGCTGGCGCTGCCGCCGCACATCGAGTACCGCACGCTGCCCATGCTGTTCTACGTGCCGCCGATGTCGCCGGTCATGGCCAGCAAGCAGGAGGACGTGATCGACCACACCTCCGGCGACCTGTTCCACGACATCGAACAGTCGCGCGTGCCGCTGCGCTACCTGGCCAAGCTGTTCGGCGGCGGCCAGGAGAACAAGGTTCGCTACGCGCTGCGCAAGCAGAAGGCCGTGCGCTGGTACCGGAGGGCGCTCACGGTCGGCGACGTCAGCCTGGAGATCGCCCAGCGCATGCTGGCCGAGGCCGACTGCACCCCGGAAGAAGCCGAGGCCATCTACCAGCTCACCTCGCTGTGCACGTTCGAGGACCGCTTCGTCATCCCGCCCATGCACCGCGAGGAAGCGCTGCAGATGATGGAAGACCCCATGGAGCACAAAGCCAGCGCCGGCTTCGGGTTTGTGCAAGCGCCGGAGAGGGGGATGTGATGGCGATGCGCGACACCCTCGACGCTCTGGCCCGGCTGCTGGAGTATCCCGGTCCGGACTACCGCAACGACGCGCGCGAGTGCCTGCGCAACGCGCCGCCGGAACTGGCGCCGCTGCTGGAGCCGTTTGTCGCGCATGTGGACGCGCTCTCCGTGGAAGAGCTGCAGGAGCAGTTCATCCAGACCTTCGACCTCAATCCGGTGTGCTCGCTGGAGATCGGCTGGCACCTGTTCGGCGAGAACTACGACCGCGGACTGCTGCTAGTGCGCATGCGGCAGCAGTTGCGGTCGCACGGCCTGGAGGAATCCACCGAACTTCCCGACCACCTGACGCATGCGCTGCGCCTGGTGGGACGCATGGAGCGCGAAGCGGGCGCCGATTTCGCTGCCGCCGTGCTCCTGCCCGCGCTGGAGAAGCTGCTGGCCGCCTTCTCCGGCAAGCAGAATCCGTTCGAGAGCCTGCTGCTGGCGGCGAGACGCGCGGTGCGCGCCGAATTCCCGGAGGTCCCGGCGCTGGCCGAGCCTCCCCAGCCCGCGCTGCGCGTGCTGGCCTGAGAGGTGACGTGATGACGAACGCGACCGTGATCGACATCCTGCTGCTGGCCATGTTGCCCTACGTGGCCTTCTTCAGCTTCTTTCTGGTGACCATCCACCGCTACCGGACGCGGCCGTTCAGCTACTCCAGCCTGTCCTCGCAGTTCCTGGAGAACCGCGAACACTTCTGGGGCGTGGTGAGCTTCCACTACGGGATTCTGGTGGTGCTCTTCGGGCATCTGCTGGGACTCCTGATTCCCAGCCAGGTGCTGTTGTGGAACAGCAAGCCGTTGCGCCTCTACGTGCTGGAGATCACCGGCCTGGCCTTCGCCCTGATGGCGCTGGTAGGACTGCTGGGCATCCTGCACCGGCGGCTGGTGCTTTCCAAGCCGCGCCAGGTAACGAGCTTTGGCGACTGGCTGCTGCTGGCGCTGCTGGTTGTGCAGATCGGCGCGGGCATTTACGTGGCGGTCTTTCGGCCCTGGGGCTCGTCGTGGTTCGCCACCTCGGCTGCGCCTTATCTCTGGTCACTGTTCAAGCTGAATCCCGACTTGAGTTTCCTCGCCACCATGCCCTGGTCGGTGAAGCTGCACATCATCAACGGGTGGCTGATCATCGCGGTCTTCCCCTTCACCCGCCTGGTGCACGTGCTGGTGGCGCCGATCCCCTATCTGTGGAGAAAGCCTGAAGTCGTGCGCTGGTACGGCATCCGCATGCGACCCGGACGCGGAGTGCGCGCAAGGAGTTAGCGAATGACCGAAGGCGACAAGCCGATGGTGCGCTGGCTGGGCAGCCCGCTGTTGAGCATCGTGCTGCTGGTGGGCGCGAGCTTCGCGCTGCTGGCTGCCATGCCGCGCCTTGAGGCCGGGCGCCTTCCGGGAAACCAGAAGGGCTACGAGCCTACGCAGCCCATTGCCTTCTCGCATCGGCTGCACGCCGGCGAGTTGCAGGTCTCCTGCCAGTACTGCCACTCGGGCGCGGAGCGCAGCCGTCACGCCGGCGTTCCCGCCGCCAGCACCTGCATGAACTGCCACAGCTTCGTCACCGCGCCCTGGGGCGCAGTGCGCGCCGAAGACGAACTGGCGAAAAAGGAAAATCGCGCGCCGCAGCGCGTCGTCTCCCCGGAGATCCGCAAGATCTACGACGCCCTCGCGCTGAACGACGACCGCAAGCCCGATCCGGCGAAGACGCCGAAACCCATCGAGTGGCTGAGGGTGCACACGCTGCCCGACTTCGTCTATTTCGATCACCGGCCGCACGTGAATGCGGGCGTGGCCTGCCAGAGCTGCCACGGCCCGGTGGAAACCATGGAGCGCGTGCGCCAGGTCGAGGACCTGGGCATGGGCTGGTGCGTGAACTGCCATCGCTCGGTGAATCAGACGGGTATCGACGGCAAAGGAAATTTCACCAGCGCCCCGGCTCCCGCGGCGCGCGGTCCGCAACCGGCGTCGCATCGCGTGTACGGATCGACGGACTGCTCCACTTGTCATTACTGAGGACGAACGTGGCCGAGCCGACGACAAAACGCTACTGGAAGAGCCCGGAAGAGCGCGACGCCGACCCGCAATTCCTGGAGGCGGCGGCGGTCGAATTTTCGGGACTGGAGACCGCGAACCGAAAACAGTTGCCGCGCCGCGATTTCCTGCGCGCTTCTGGCTTCGCTTTAGCAGCCGCCATGACCGGCTGCTCCCGCGCGCCGGTTGAAAAAGCGATTCCCATGCTGGTGCAGCCTGAGGAGCTGGTCCCGGGGCGCTCGCTGCTCTACGCCTCCACCTGCGGGGCTTGCAGCGCCGGTTGCGGCGTGCTGGTGAAGGTGCGCGACGGACGTTCCATCAAGCTGGAAGGCAATCCGCAGCACCCGCTGTCGCGCGGCGGCCTGTGCGCCGTGGGCCAGGCCTCGCTGCTCGGGTTGTACGACTCGCAGCGCCTGATGCAACCGATGAAGAATGGCAAGGCCGGCACATGGGAAGAAGTGGACCGCGAGGTCACCGCCCGGCTCAACGAACTGCGTAAGAGCGGGGGTGCGATCCGTTTTCTCTCAGGGACTATCACCAGCCCGACGCTGCGTGCAGCGCTTTCCGAGTTCCTGGGCGGCTTCAAGGACGCGAACCACGTCATCTACGACGCCATTTCCCATGCGGCCATCCTGGACGCGCATGAGCAGACCCACGGCGTGCGGCTGTTGCCGCGATATCGCTTCGACAGGGCCGAAGTCATCGCCGCCTTCGATGCCGATTTTCTAGGAACCTGGATTTCTCCGGTCGAGTTCACGGCAGGCTACCGCGCCGGACGGAAATTAGAGGCGGACCCGCCGCGCATGTCCTACCACACGCAATTCGAACCGCGCATGTCACTGACCGGCGCCAAGGCCGACCGGCGGTTCGCGGTCATGGCCGGCGAATTGGGAGTCGTGCTGGCGCAACTGGCCGAGCGCATCGCGGCCAAGGCCGGGACAGCGCTGAAGCTGGCTCCCGCGACCTCCACGCCGGTTCCAGCGGCCTACCTGGACGAACTGGCCGCGCGCTTGTGGAATGCCCGCGGACGGAGCCTGGTCGTTTGCGGCAGCCAGGAAGTCGGCGAACAGGTTCTCGTGAATGCCATCAACCAGATGCTCGACAACTACGGCGCGACGCTCGAGCTCGACCGTCCCTCGTTCCAGGCGCAGGGCGACGATCGCAACCTGCAGAAGCTGATCGCTGAGCTGGAGAGCGGGACGGTCCAGGCCCTTCTCCTGCACGGCGTGAACCCACTCTTCGACTTGCCGCAGGCCGCAAAGCTGGAAGCCGAGCTGCGCCGCGTCCCGCTCGTCATCAGTTTCGCCGAGCGTGTGGATGAGACCGCCGCGCTCGCCCATTACGTCTGCCCGGAGCCGCATTTCCTGGAGTCCTGGAGCGATGCCGAGCCGGTCAGCGGCCTGATTGCGGTCACGCAGCCCGCCATGCAGCGGCTGGGCGCGACCCGCCAGCTCCTCGAGACTCTCGCGGCCTGGAGCGGGAAGCCGCAGAGCGCCCTCCAGCTCATGCAGGAGAGCTGGAGAAAGAACGTCTACCCGCGCGGCCAGAGCAAGCAGCCCTTCCAGGCGTTTTGGGATCAGGCCGTGCACGACGGTGTGATCGAGGTCGAGTACCAGACCGTGGCCTCGACTTCGTTCCGGACGGAGGCGGTCACGGCGCCCGCGTTCGCTTCCGCGCCCGCGCCGGACGAGCTCGAGCTGGTGCTGTACCCCAAGGTCGGAATGCAGGACGGCCGTCACGCCTACAACCCGTGGTTGCACGAGTTGCCCGATCCCATCACCAAGGTGGCCTGGGACAACTATGCGTGCGTCAGTCCCGCCCTCGCCCGGCGCCTGGGAATCGCGGAGGGCGACGTGGTGCGGGTCACTTCCCGAGACGGGCTCGCTCTGGAGCTCCCTGCGTACGTGCAGCCCGGCCAGCACGACCGCGTGGTGGCGATCGCGCTCGGCTACGGCAGCCGGTTGAGCGCGCGCTTTGCCAACATCGGCCCGGCCTGGATGGATGCGCTGCCCAGCGTGAACGAAGACGGAGTGGTCGGAAAGAATGCGGCGCCGCTCGCCGACCTGCGCGGCACGCTGCGCTACCACCGCCCGGTGAAGCTGACGACCATCAACGGAAGGCGCGATGCGCTGGCTTCGACGCAAACGCATCACACGCTCACGGTCCCGGAGAGGCTCGCGCCGCTCAACGGCAAGCGTCGTCCGCTGGTGCAGGAGACGACACTGGCCGCCTGGCGGGCTGATCCGCACTCCGGCGTCCATGAACATGAGACCAAGGAAGAACTCTGGCCCGCCGATCACGCCTACGCCGGCCATCGCTGGGGCATGGTGATCGATTTGAGCGCCTGCACCGGCTGCTCGGCGTGCGTTCTCGCCTGCCAGGCGGAGAACAATATCCCGGTCGTGGGCAAGGACGAGATGCGGCGCAACCGCGAGATGCACTGGATGCGCATCGACCGCTACTACGCCGAGAACGCCGCCGGAGATGTGGATGTGGCCTTCCAGCCGCTGTTCTGCCAGCACTGTGGCAACGCGCCCTGTGAGACCGTGTGCCCGGTTCTGGCGACGGTGCACAGCTCCGAAGGACTCAACGAGCAGGTCTACAACCGCTGCATCGGCACGCGCTACTGCGCCAACAACTGCCCGTACAAGGGCCGCCGCTTCAACTGGTTCAATTACGCGCGCGACGACCGCCTGCAGAACCTGGTGCTCAACCCCGATGTCACGGTGCGTTCCCGCGGCGTGATGGAAAAGTGCACCTTCTGTGTGCAGCGCATCCAGGAGGCCAAGCTCCAGGCCAGGACCGAAGGACGCAGCGTTGAGGACGGTGAATTGCAGACCGCCTGCCAGCAATCCTGTCCGGCGCAGGCGGTCTTCTTCGGCGACCTGAACGATCCGCACAGCCAGGTTTCGCGCATGATGAGCAACCCGCGCCGCTACCGCCTGCTGGCCGAGCTGAACGTCGCGCCTTCGGTGGGCTACCTCAGCATCGTGCGCAACCGCGAAGAAGAGCCGGAGAAGGAGCACCATGGCTGAAGCCGCCACCGTGCTGCACCAGCCGCTCGTCCATGGCGAGAAGTCCCTGGCCCAGGTGACGGCGGAGATCACCGCGCCGCTGGAGAAGCGCGCTGGCCCGCTCTGGTGGGCCGCTTTTGTGGTTTCCCTCGGCCTGCTGGCGCTGGGCGCAGCCGCCATCGGCTACCAGATCGCCGTGGGCGTAGGCACGTGGGGTTTGAATCGCACGGTGGGCTGGGCCTTCGACATCACCAACTTCGTCTTCTGGATCGGCATCGGTCACGCGGGCACGCTGATCTCCGCCATCCTTTTTCTCTTTAGACAGCGCTGGCGCACCTCGGTGAACCGCGCCGCCGAGGCCATGACTATCTTCGCCGTCATCTGCGCCGGTCTCTTTCCCATCATTCACACCGGGCGTCCCTGGTTCGCCTACTGGATGATTCCTTACCCCAACACCCGCGGCTCGCTCTGGGTGAACTTCCGCTCGCCGCTGGTCTGGGACTTCTTCGCCATCTCTACCTACTTCACCATTTCGCTGATGTTCTGGTACGTCGGTCTGCTGCCGGATATCGCGAGCGTGCGCGACACCACGCACAACCGCTGGCGGCGTCGCCTGGCCGCGCTCTTCAGCCTGGGCTGGAACGGCTCCTATCGCCACTGGCAGCGCTACGAGGTCGTGTATCTGATGCTGGCCGGCTTGGGCACTCCGCTCGTCATCTCCGTGCACAGCATCGTCAGCATGGATTTCGCCACCGCCATCCTGCCCGGATGGCACACCACCATCTTCCCGCCCTATTTCGTGGCCGGCGCCATCTTCTCCGGCATGGCCATGGTGCTCACCCTCATGCTGGTGGCGCGCAAGGTGATGCGCCTGGAGGAATACATCACCCTCAACCACGTGGAAGCCATGTGCAAGCTGGTCATCGCCACCAGCGGCATCGTGGGCCTGGCGTATGCCACCGAATTTTTCACCGCGCTCTACTCAGGGAACGCCTACGAGGAATTCGTGTTCTTCAACCGCGCCCTGGGACCGCTCTTCTGGGGCTACTGGACCATGGTCGGCTGCAACGTGCTGGTGCCCCAACTGCTCTGGTTCCGGGCCGTGCGCCGCAGTGTGCCCGCGGTGTTTGCCATCTCCATCCTGGTGAACGTGGGCATGTGGTTCGAACGCTTCATCATCATCGTCACTTCGCTGCAGCGCGACTTCCTGCCCAGCAACTGGTTCGGCTACGCTCCCACCAAAGTCGAAATCGCCACTCTGGTGGGGACGTTCGGGCTGTTCTTCACGCTCTTCCTGTTGTTTTGCCGTTTCCTGCCGGTGATTGCCATGGCGGAGATCAAAGGCGTGCTCAAGCACGGCCGGCCCATCCTGGAGGCCAGCGATGAGTAGGCGACTCTTTATCGGAGTCTTCGAGGATGAGGACGACACGCTCAACGCCATCCGCGCCTCGCGCGAGCGCGGCCTGAAGATCGTGGACGTCCACGGGCCTTACGCCTTTCACGGCGTGGAGGAGGCCATGGGGCTGCCGCCGTCGCGCCTGCCCTGGATCGTGTTCCTGCTGGGACTGGCCGGCGCCGCCTTCAAGGTCTGGTTCGAGTTCTGGACCACCGCCGTCGACTGGCCCATCAACGTCGGCGGCAAGCCCTACAACTCCTGGCCCGCCTTCGTGCCGGTCACCTTCGAAGTGATGGTGCTCTGTGCGGGGTTGGCTGCGGTATTCAGCTTCTTGATCGTGTGTCGGCTGTATCCCGGCAAGCGGGCGGTGATGCCGGTGGCGGGCGTCACGAACAATCGCTTTGCTGTGATCGTGGAAGAAAGCGACTCCACCTTCGACGTCGCCGAGATGCAGCGGCTGTTCCGCGGCTTCCATGCCGTGCACATGGAGGAACAGATCCAGGCGGAGAAACAATGATGGGACGCGTCGTGCTCAATCTCGCGCTCTTCGCCGCGCTCGTGGGGTTGCTGGCGGTGAACTGGCTGGCGCCCGCGCCGGACCGCCCTAACTTCGAGTTCCTGCCGCAGATGGCGCATGCACCGCGCTACGGTGCTTTCGCGGCGAATCCGAACTTTGCCGACGGCAAGACCCTGCAAGCCCCCGCTCCGGGGACCATCCCGCGCGGCTTCATGCCTCTGCATTACAGTCCGTCCCCCGTGGATCAGGTGCGTGCGGGCGAGGAACTGTCCAGTCCCATCACGCCCGACAACGCGTGGGCCCGCCAGCGCGGCGCGACCGTCTATTCCAACTACTGCGCCACCTGCCACGGCGCAACCGGCGCCGGTGATGGCCCGGTTTCCATGCGCGGCTTCCCGCCCCCGCCTTCCCTGCTCGGGACCAAGGCGGTACGCATGAAGAATGGGCAGCTTTTCCATCTGCTCACCTACGGACAGGGCAACATGCCGCCGTACGCCAGCCAGATCTCGCGCGCAGATCGCTGGAACGTGATCGCGTATGTGCGGCAGATGCAGGAGAAGGCTGCGCCGCCTCCGGCTGCGACCGCCGCGGAGCCGGCCGGAGCGGCTCCGGCGCATGCTCAGGGGGGAAAGCCATGAAGCGCTTCGACGTGGTGTTCGAACCCTCCCCCACGCTCATCCGCCAGTTGCGGCTGTTGGCGGCGCTGGGCGGCTTCGCCTTCGTTGCCGCTTTGCTGTTCGCCCCGGAGCGCGCCTGGCCCAATCTGCTGCTTGTGAGCTACTACCTGACGGGTCTGTCGCTGGCAGGCGTGGTGTTTGTCGCGCTGGGATACGTCGCCGACGCGCGCTGGAGCATCGCTCTGCGACGGGTGCCGGAAGCCATGGCGTATCTGCTGCCGGTCGGCGGCGCCGGACTGCTGGCGGTGATCTTCCTCCATCCTGAGGTCTATCCCTGGGCCAACGCGGATTTCAGCGGACACATGCCGGCCTTCCGCCAGATGTGGCTCAGCCTCCCGTTTTTCCGCCTGCGCACTGTCGTCTATCTGCTGCTGTGGACGCTGTTCATCTGGGCCATGCTGCGCGCTTCGCGCCGGCAGGATGCCGAAGGCGACGTCGAATACACGCATCGCAACCAGCGCTTGTCAGCCGGGTTCCTCGTGGCCTTTGGGCTGACCTACTGGCTGGCCAGCTTCGATTGGATCATGTCGCTCGAGCCGGAGTGGTACAGCACCGTCTTCGGGCTCTACAACTTCGCCGGCCTGTTCCTCGGCGGGCTGGCCGCCATCACCGTGGTTGTCGTCTGGTTGCATGGGCAGAGTCGCTTCCAGGGCTTCTTCACCACGCAACATCTGCATGACCTGGGCAAGCTGCTGTTTGCCTTCAGCACCTTCTGGGCGTACCTCTGGTTCTGCCAGTTCATGCTCATCTGGTACGCCAACATTCCGGAAGAAACCGCCTACTTCATCCGCCGCCATCAGGGGATGTGGGAGCCGCTGTTCTACCTGAACGTGTTCGTCAACTGGGTGGCGCCGTTCCTGCTGCTCATGCGGCGGGCCAGCAAGCGCAAACCCGGTGTGCTGCTGCGCATCTCGCTGGTGCTGCTGGCGGGGCGCTGGCTGGATCTGCATCTGATGATCGCTCCCCCGTTATGTCCCGGCCGGCCTTGCATCGGCATCTGGGAGCTGGCCATGGCGGCGGGAGCCGCTGGCCTGTTCGCCTTGCTTTTCCTGCGCGTGCTCGAACAGGCGCCGGTCATCCCGGTGAAGGACCCGCACCTGGCCGACAGCTTGCATTATCACGCGTGAGAGACGACCTATGACCCCGACCGAAACCGCCGCCACTGCAAGAGAATCGGCTGCTCCCGCACCGTCCGCTCCCTGGAAGCCAGAGGGAAACCTGCTTCAGCTGGTGCTGGCGACGGGCGCTTTTGCGCTCTGCTTCGCCGTGTTCGGCTCCGTCTCGGCCATGATGCCCATCATGAGGGGACGCCTCCATTTCACACCGATGCAGGTCAGCATCGCGCTGGCCATTCCTATCCTGCTGGGCAGTCTGGGGCGCATTCCGCTGGGCATCCTGACGGACCGCTACGGCGGTCGCAAAGTCTTTTCCGTGGTGATGGTGGCTTCCATCATCCCCGCGCTGCTGATGGGGTCGGTGGAAACCTTTACCCAGGTCGTGATCTGCGGCTTCTTCATCGGTATCGCCCTGGCGAGCTTCGCCATCGGCGTCGGCTTTGTGAGCGACTGGTATCCGCCCGCGCGTCAGGGAGAGGCGCTCGGCATCTATGGCGCCGGCAATATCGGCCAGTCTCTGGCGGCGTTTGGTTCGCCGGTACTGGCCGGCACGTTGGGATATGTCTGGGGCTACCGCACCTTCGGCGTCCTGCTCGCTGTGTGGCTTGCGGTGTTTGTTCTGCTGGCCCGCAATGCGCCCCGGCTCAAGCCCGCCCGGACGTTCCGGCAGATGATGCGCCCGCTGGCCAATCGCCGAAGCTGGGAACTTAGTTTGTACTACTTCCTTACGTTCGGCGGATTCGTCGCTATGGCGGTATATTTGCCGATCTTTCTCACCGAGATTTTCGGCCTCACGCCCAGGGACGCCGGCTTCCGTACCGCCGGCTTCATCGTCCTGGCCACGGCCATGCGTCCCGTGGGTGGCTGGCTGGCCGACCGCATCGGTGGGCGCGCCGTGCTGACCTTGGTGTTTCCCTTCGTGGCTGCCATGTCGGCGCTGCTCACGTTTCCCATGATGATCCCGTTCACCATCGGAGCGCTGGGCATGGCGGCGGCTATCGGCCTGGGCAACGGCGCCGTGTTCAAGCTCGTCCCCGACTATTTTCCTGACTCCGTCGGCGCGGTCACTGGACTGGTGGGCGCGTCCGGCGGTCTGGGTGGATTCTTCCCGCCGCTGGTGCTGGGCGTCGTGCTGAAAGCAACGGGAGCTTACACGTACGGATTCGTCCTGCTGGGCGTTTTCGCGCTGGCGTGCTTCATCACCGTACGTCCCAAGCTCCTGGCGCTGTGCCTGGTCCCACCCGAGCCCGGGACGGTGAAGGTCCCTTGCTCACGTGCCCGGTTTTGTCGCTATGCCGGCACATGCCTCGGTGAAGGGCGCCCGCCGGACGAGACCGCCGACATACCGGTGGGTTATCAGGTCCGATCTTTGTGAAGGCCTGGTGCGGGACAGCCGCATAAACAGCGGGCAAAACGATGGTAGGCACGTGGGGACTCGAACCCCAGACCTCTACCGTGTCAAGGTAGCGCTCTAACCAACTGAGCTACGCGCCTACGGAGGGACAGTGACATTTTACGCGCGCCCCAAGGTTCGGGCAACGGAGCCTGCTGCCGCAAATCCGCTTGGAGTTGCAACCACGACCTCGGCGGGCGGAGAATCTCCGCATGCAGCTCGAGACCGCAAGCGGGCAGGCTTTCGGCAGCGGGACGGTCGTCCTGATCACCCTGAACTCGCCGCGCGAAAAGTTCTGGGGCGCGGTGGCGGAGATCACCGTGGCCGGCGTGGCCGTGCGCGGCATCGATCTGAATTCCTTCGACGACTGCGCGCGCCTGCTGCGCGCCGGCGAGCTGTTCACGCCCGGCCTGGTCTTCTTCCCCATGCATCGCGTGGAGCGCATGGAAGCCGACGCGCGCAGCGGCGACATCCCCTCGCTGGGTGAGCGCTTCGCAGAAAAAGCGGGCGTGGACCTGGCGGCGTTCCTCGGCGGCCGGCCGCAGCCGGAGACGGCGCGGTGATCTCACAGCTTCGCACTTTCCCCAACCAGCTCACGCTGCTGCGCCTGATCTTCATCCCCTTCATCGTCATCGCCATCCTGGACGAGGAGTGGAAGTGGGCGCTGGGCCTGTTCGTGCTGGCCGGCTTGACCGACAACCTCGACGGCCTGCTGGCGCGCCTGCTCAAGCAGAAGACGGTGCTCGGCCAGTATCTCGATCCCATCGCCGACAAGCTGCTGCTCTCGACGCTCTTTCTGGTGCTCTCGCTGGTGCACAAGATCCCGTGGAAGTTCACGGTGCTGGTGTTCAGCCGCGACGTGGGCATCGTGGTGACCAGCGCCATCCTTTATGCCACCACATCGCTGCGCGAGTTCCCGCCCAGCTTTCTGGGCAAGGCCAACACCGGCGCGCAGATCGTGACGCTGTTCTTCGTGCTGCTGCGCGAAGTGCGGCCGGAGGCCTGGGTGGCGACGGCGGCCGTCGTCGGGCTGTGGGCCACCATGGCCTTCACCGTGCTCTCCGGGCTGCATTACATCATCATCGTGAATCGACGGCTGCGCGCAGCGGGCGGCGAGACGAGCGGCGCCAGCGGGCAGCCCCCTACCCCGTCCTAACGAACACTCATGCCGGACCCGCACGGTTCGACTGTGTCTGCCCTTCGAGACGCGTCTCCCCCTTTCCTTCGTCCGAAATCATACCTGCCGCTGTGCGGTTTCCGAGGGGGGCAGGTCAAGCCCCTTGCTCTTCGTCCCAGTTGTGCGGTTTGAGATTTGGATGTTTTGCATACAGCGGTTCCAGGACATCCATGACGACTGCGCACGCCACCCTTCCGGCCGCCTTCTGGTATGCAGCAGCCTCCTCTGCGGAACAAGTTACCTTCACCCGGGCAACAGATTCGTCCACCCGGCGAAAGATTGACCTGCTCCCCTAAAACCGCACAGAGCTGAGTATGATTTCACACTTTCGCGGGAGCGAAGGAAAGGGGAGGAGTGCATGTCGAGGAGCCGGTTCAGTGAAGCGGAGATGATCGGGGCCCTGAAGCAGATGGAGGCAGGGCGGCGGGCGGAGGACGTGGCCCGCGAGATCGGCGTCAGCAAGCACACGTTGTACGCCTGGAAGGCGAAGTACGGCGGTCTGGAGGTGAGCCAGGCGCAGGAGCTGAAGCAGCTGCGGGAGGAGAACGGGCGGCTGAAGAAGCTGGTGGCGGACCTGAGTCTGGACAAAGAGGCGCTGCAGTCGGTGATCCGAAAAAACGGCTGGAGCTGGTAGCCATGAAGGCAGCTATCGGGCAGATGCAGGCCGAGTACGCCTTCAGCCAGCGGCGGGC